>JBEIPE010000351.1:0-2883 GCA_040377215.1 Halobacteriovoraceae bacterium | reverse complement strand
GTTGGTGAACCTTATGCGCCACCCGTTGTCGTTTGTTCCTTCGCAGGCCTTCCAAAAGAATGGGGCCGCTCGCTATCAGATGGGCAACACGATTGTTGTGTTCCCTGAGTACCAGCGCTTGCTGACACGCAAAGGTCTTGAGGCGGTGGCGTTCCTCGCTCATGAAGTAGCGATGGTGCTTTATGAAATTGAAAACGTGGAAGACAAAGATCCGTTGATGGCAGAAGTTGAGGCGGATAAATTTGTTTGTGATATCGGCCTGGCCGATGAGTTAGAGCAGCTGCTTTTGGGCATGGATGAGAGCTCAGAAAAGCGTTTAAGGCTGACTTATCTAACTTTCAAATCCTTGGGCATTAATTAACGCGCAATTTCCCGACTAAAACCACATTGAATAGGGGCGTCAACCCTATTTTCCTCTTGTAGACAAAACCTAACCCGCGCAAGATTGTTTAAAACAAATTGTGAAACACAACGACTGTGTTTATTTAACCTTTGGAGTCTTATGAAAAAGCTTCTCGTTCTCGCTATCGCTCTCGTTTCAGTATCTGCTTCTGCTGCCCAGTACGGCTCAGCTGGTTGCGGCCTTGGCAACATGATCTTCGAAAAAGACAACACATGGTGGAAGCAAGTTCTTGCTGCTACTACTAACGGTACTTCTGGTAACCAAACTTTCGGTATCTCTTCAGGTACTTTGAACTGCGATTCTCCTACTCCAGGCAAGACTGCTCAAGTTGAGGCGTACATCGAAGCAAACAAGATGGCACTCGCTAACGACATTGCTAAAGGCAATGGCGAAACTATCTCTGGCTTGTCAAAAGTTTACGGCTGCGCTGATTCAGCTGCTTTCGGCAAAGCTTTGAAGTCAAACTACAAGTCAATCTACCCAACTGCTGACGTTGCAACTACTTCTGTAGCAACTGAGATCAATGGCGTAGCAACTAACGTTTGCAACACTCAGATCTAATTTTGCCTTTTAAGCTTAAACGCTTCGCGCCCGGGTTTATCCTGGGCGCTTTTATTTTGTTCGCCCCGCTCACGACTAAGGCAGACGTGAATGTCTGGGCGCGCGAACAGATGTGGCTCAACCTCGGCCACTATAAAAATACGATGTTTGGCATCACCGCCCAGCCTGACGGTGAAGCTTCTTTTCTTTCGAAAGAGGGAAAGACCAATCCTGTCGCAGAATTAAAAGAAACGATCCGACTTTTTGAAGCCGGCGACAAAGCTGTTCTGTGCCGTTTCCCGGCACGCTACAACTGGCTTAAAACAAAAATGCCTAACTTCACTCTCGAACCTTTGAGTGAATGTCCGGCCTATAAAGAATTTCACGACAAGATCGCTGCGAAATCCGTGAGCTTGATCTTCTCTTCTTATTTTATCAATTCACCGGCTTCGGCTTTTGGTCACACATTCCTACGCTTCAACGCCAGCACTCATCGTGATGACGATCAAGACCAAGCGGAGTTGTTGGATTACGGCATCAACTACGCCGCCAATATGGATACCAGCAACGTTTTAGTCTACGCGACGAAATCAATGCTCGGTTTATTCCCAGGCACGTTTACCGCCGTTCCTTATTACTACAAGGTTCGCGAGTACAACGATTTTGAATCACGAGACTTGTGGGAATACAAACTTCGTTTCACTCAGCCACAGATTGATTTGATGGTGGCGCATCTGTGGGAACTTGGGCCGACTTATTTTGATTACAAGTTTTTCACAGAGAACTGCAGCTATCACATTCTCGGTTTGCTTGAAGTCGGTAATCCTGATTTGCATATGACGGACAAGATGCCGTCTCTCTACGTCATTCCAGTGGATACCATTCGAGTCGTCGTACAAGAAAAAGATCTTGTTCAGGGTGTGCGCTATCGCCCGTCTGTGCTTTCTCGTTTAGAGAAACGTACGGAAGGTTACGATCAAGAAAAGATTAATGCTGTTCGTGCCATGGTTAAAAATCCCCAAGAGGGCCTGAAGTACGCGGAGAAAATAACGGACCCCGCGAAGAAAGCTGAAATTCTTGATGCCGCCGTTGATGCGTTCGATTTTCTCAACGCATCTGATTTGGTTTATAAACCAAAAGAAACCAACGTCATTCGTCATCAGATTCTCTCAGAACGTGCGGTCACTGATCATGTGTCTCAGCCTTTGCAGATGAATCCAGCGCGTGAAGACTATCCAGAGAATGGGCATCGTTCACAACGCTGGGGCATGGCGGGTGGTTACCGTGATGGGCAAGGAGCTTATTCAACGGCCACCATGCGCTGGGCGCTTCATGACTTGCTGGATCCTTTGCCGGGCCAGCCGACTTTCTCGGAAATTCATTTCGCCAGCATCACCGGTCGTCTTCAGCAAACAGACTACGGCGATGGACAAAAGTTCTATCTCGATAACTTAGACTTCTTCCGTGTTTCCAGTTTTCAACCGGTGACTTCATGGCAGAATTCTTTTTCTTGGACCGCGAAGCTTGGTATGCGCACGGTGAAAGACGATGCCTGTGACCAGTGCCTCGCTGGTACTGTTGAACTTGGCGGTGGTGCCAGCGTCGGTCCAGCGATGAGTGAAAACTTCCTCGCGCTTCTGACCAAATTTGAAGCTGATTACAGCGATGGTTTCCCGACTCAATGGCGCACGGCCTTTGGCCCTGAGCTGTGGGGCCGTTTAGTGCCTTCAAGAAAGTGGAGCATGCTCGCGATTCTTGGGTATAAGTGGTCGAATTATCTTGAACAGCCGCTCTTCGCCGAGCAAATCTTTACGCACTCCCTCGAGGTTCGCTATCATGCGAATAAACAATGGTCATACGCGCTGAAGGGCGTGGGACATGAGGATCACGGACGTGAAGTTCAACTCGGTTTCAATCGTTTCTTTTAAGGTCCTTCTGGC
>JBEIPE010000112.1:0-8593 GCA_040377215.1 Halobacteriovoraceae bacterium | reverse complement strand
TACGGCCCAGGCCCAGAATTTTCCCTCTGACTGGTGGCGCCCCGTCCCTCGCGAAGACGCCTCAAGCTGGGAAATTCTCCCGCAAGACGCTCGTCCCGGCGAAGTCATCCTTTCTAAACGCACCGAGTTGGGAATTTTTAGTAATTTTGGAGCTACACCCTTCGAGCTCGATGGCCTTGAGTACGCCTCTGTGGAAGGCCTTTGGCAGGCGATGAAATATCCCGATCCACAAAATGCCAACGATCCACGTTTGGCGATCACGGAGTGGCCTCACACCCGAGCCGAAGTCATGGCGATGAATGGCTTTGAGGCCAAAGATGCGGGCACTGCGGCCGGCGAGATCTACAAGAAATACAAACTGAAAAATATTTCCTACGGCGCAGAGTTTTTTGATTACAAAGATTTCGCCGCAGGTTCGGCTTTGCACTTAGATATTATTTCTCGCGCCCTGCGCGCCAAGCTAGATCAGAATCCAGAGCTCTGGGAACTTTTGCTCAAGACAAAATGCCTGAAGCTGATGCCTGATCACAAACCAGGTGCGAACGATCCTCCCGCCTACAAATACTACGATCTCTTTATGCAACTACGTGCGGAGCGCGCTCCTTGTTCATTCTAATTTTTGTTTTAAGTTTTTTTGCTCAGGCCGCAGCTCCGGCGCAACTCCGTCCTTTGGCCATCAATGAGCAGGTCATTCGTCGTGACCTGGCCCATATTCTTAAAGAGGCCAAGCTTCCCACTGATACTTTGGGTGTTGTGTGGAACGCAGGCAGCAGCAACTCTGTGCGCTTCAATTGCCAGAAGAAACCTTGGGCCTTGCAAGTCACCACCACTGAGGCTGAAAAATCGGCGACCTTTTATCGGGGTCTGCGCGGGCTAGGTTTTTTATTCCCGCATCCACGTTGGCAGATTTCACCTACGCTCAACGATATCAAACGCCAGTGCGGCAAGACCTTTAACTGGAAGCCCACACTTAAACATCGCGGTCTTCATCTGCACACTCTCCATCCCAACGAATGGGTGCGCGGCTTCTTGATGGACCGCCAAGATGTGGCGCTGGATATCGTGCGCTGGAGCGCGCGCAACGGACAAAATATTCTTGATATCAGCTTGCTGCGTATCCCGTTGGATGAGTTGCAAAAAAACTTTCAGGCCCCGTTTCAACTGGCCCGTGACTTAGGTGTCCACACCGGTGTTTCTCTCGGGGTCGCGCTCCAGCAACAGAACAGCTACAAACTTCTGAGCCTATGGCAGGCCATCACGGGTTTTGGTTCGGATGAGGCCCTCGAGCGCGAACTTGTCCGTCTACTGAAGGCCATCGATACAAGCTTTATCGTGCTTGAGGCCGGCACCAGCGAATTCACCGCCACTGACCCTGAACGCACTATTGCTTGGCTTAACCGCGCGGATGAAATCGCTCGCCAACATGGCCGGGCGATTTTTACCAAGGTGCACGTCTCCAGCAATCAGCACGACAAAAAATACGGCAACTATAATTTCTTGCCTTCCTACGCTAATCCCGGGGTCGGCATTCTCCCTCACACGGTGATGTTCTACGGACTGCTTGATCCCAAAGCGCCCATGTACGGCAACAAAGACTTCCATGGCATTCGCCAGTTCATGGAAAAAGAAGCCCCCAAACGCCCGTCTTGGTATTACCCCGAGACAGGTTACTGGGTTGCGATGGACGCCGACATTCCACTGCTCCTCACAGATTATTTGCGCACACGTGCGGAAGACTTGAAGTGGCTCTATGAAAATAAAATGGATGGCCAGCTGATCTTCTCAACGGGCCATGCTCTTGGCGGATGGTTGTACGACTGGACCCAAGCGCTGTTGATTGATGAAGAGCTCAAGTTTGATCCCTATGTGGGACTCACATTGCTCGGTGAAGATCGCTCGGTGTGGGAAAAAATCTTTGCTCACCAGAAACATCACTTCAAAGACAGCGGCGTCATCCCTATGATCTCTGCCGCCAATCTGCAAGATGAACTCTCCACCACTCATCGCATCCATGATCGCCACACCATAAAAGAAGTGGCGGCCGATGAAAAAGTCCGCGAAGCAGAGATTCAACTTCTCACAACGGCCTCTGCTGAATGGCCCGATACTTCAAAAATCAAAGAAACAGAACTCGCACGACTTTTGCTCATCACTCGTTTGCGTGTCGAGCAGGCCATGCAGATCCGTATGGCGATGCGGAAAGATGATAAACGAAATGAGTCACTTGAAAATGCGAAGCTGTTGCGTGAGCAGGCCTCTGCCCTACTGACGTATTCACGCAATGATCTGCGCAACTATGCTGATCTGGGCATGATGGATGTATGGGCCAACCCCACGAGCTATCAGTTCGGATACATCTACCCATCAGCGAGTCTTTACTGGTGGACGCGCGAAGAACGCATGGTGCGCGAAGACAGCTACTGGTGGCCATTCAAGGGCAATATCTACGACGTGTGGGATATTCTCTTTTAGCCGACGGTATGTTTCCAGCCCTGATCTTCCGCTGTCGTCCACTGCCCTACCCAATCGGCCATGGCCGGCGACGTTGCTGATTCACCCATGGCCTGAGCAATCTCTCCCGGATAGACACCACCGCCACTTTTTTTCAAGAAGCGACCTTTGACTAACGCGAGTGCTGCAACTTCTTTACCAAGCATGAATTTTTGCTGAATGAAGAAAAAACGATCATCCCAACCAATCAGTTGCGTGCGCACAGTAAATTTTCTGAACGGATCCAGCGAGCGACGGTAGCGAATGGTCTGCGATGCCACCACGGGATACCAGCCGTTCTTCTTTACCACTGCCATCAGACCAGTCCGCAGCACCAGGTCAGTGCGCGCCAGATCCATGATGGAGAGATAGACCCCATTGTTCATATGCAAGTTGGTGTCGAGATCAGTGGGCCAAACTCGGAAGCCTAACTCCGATTCTTCAAAAAACTTCCTGTGTGAGCGAAAACGAACGGTGAGCAAGAGCCATAGGATACGACCGAAAAGATTCACGCGAGACCTCACAATAAATCAGTTGCATTTTGAAACCATTTAAAGGTAAGATGTATTTTATGTCAAAGCAAAAAAGCGTCTGTCCCCTCGCCTTCGCCCTAGATCAAGTGGGTGATCGTTGGACATTTTTGATCTTGCGAAATGCCTTTTTTGGGATGCGACGCTTTAGTGATTTTGTCAGTGATCTGGGCATCGCTCGCAATATCCTCTCTCAGCGCCTCGAGGCCATGGTGGAGAACGGTCTTCTCACCATCGTGCCCTCTGAAACCGACGCCAGAGTCAGCGAATACCGCCTGACAAAGAAGGCCAAGGAGCTCTCCAGTTCCCTTGTGGCACTGAGGATGTGGGCCGAGAAATGGCATCCCGAAGTCGCATTCAAGGGCAGGCTCATCGACATAGAGACCAACAAAAAGATTAAGCAGCTACGCTTCCGCACCACGGACAACCAAGACGTGGCGCCGGAAAACGTGCGTGTGGAGTATACGGCATGACTTTTTTTTCTTTCCCCCTTACCGTCCAGGCCAGTGACATCGATGCCCTCAAGCACGTGAACAATGAAGTCTACCTGCGCTGGTTACTCCAGGCCGCCAGCGCTCACTCTGTCTCTTTGGGTTACGGCATGGAGAAATTCTTAAGTGACGGTGCGTGTTTTGTGGTTCGTCGTCATGAAATTGAATATCTCGCATCGGCCTATATGGGCGAAGAGCTCGTGGTGGAGACATGGGTGAAGGATATGGAAGCAGTTCGCTCGAAGCGCGCTTATCGTATTCGCCGGATCAAAGATGACAAGGTGCTGGTGACGGCGGAGACGCTGTGGGTTTACATCAACATGAAGACCGGTCGGCCGATGGAAATTCCTGCATCCATGCAGGAAGCCTATTTAAATTCTACAAACTAGACTGACGATATAAATACTCAACGAACGCCTTCAACGGAACACCACGGGTGTTGCTACGTTGAGCGGCACGACGCCAAGTGGCGCTTCCCATGCGAGACACGTCGACGGCGACTTGATCACCCTCTGAACTTGGGCGACTGAGATTCTCGGGACGCCACAAGAAGTCAGGGTGTTTTCCTTCACGCCATTCACCACCGAGCACACGGAAGTCAGCATCGAGTTCAAGGTCATACACGTAGGTAAGAACTTTGCGATCAGGAGCGTGAAGTCCGGCCGGCTGACCATCGCCCAAAGTTACTATCGAGCGCACACCAACCACATAGGCCGTTTCGGCTGGACGGTAGTTGGCATGACGAAGACGTCCGAGGCGTGAGCGCTCACGAATCACATTTCTGAAGCGTGGCGATTTGCGGTTGTAATCGGCCACATCAAAAAATTCGAAACGGAAATCGATGACCGGCTTATTCCAAACTTGTGTGCCATTTTCAGCATCGATAATGAACGACTCTCCACGAGCGGCCACTAAGTGTGAAAGTACCAAATGCCAGTCGGCAGGATTCACATCGAAACATTTTGGCGAGAGCACGCGGCCATTAGGATCAAGTTCCGGTGAGCTCTCATTGCAGCGCCAGCCAGCGTACACGGTGCGGTAGTTGCCATTGGCCCAGTACAACGAGCCCAAAGCTTTGATGTCATCCACCGTGAAAAGAATCTGTCCTTGTGGACTGTTCACCGTCACCGCACGCACAGGATTGCTGAGGAATAAACTCGCTGGGGACCAGCCATGACAGATGCCCTGCCACGTCGCAACTGTGCCGGTGGTGACGTATTCATTGCGACCAAGGTTCCACTGATGCTTGCTCAGTGAACCGGCTTCATCAGGGACCATGCCCGTGACGAGATCATATTTTTCTGCCGGAGAAAGCAGATCACGATAGCTGCGATCCCAAGTTTGATTTTGCACGTAGCGCTCAGCTGCGCCCCAATCGGCGCGTGGAAAAGCAGGATCACTCCAACGAGCAGCGATACCGCCTTGAAAGTTTGGCCAGAAGTGACCTGACCACGGCTGCACACGTGAGGCCCCGGAAGTGAGCCCCTGCGCTTCAAGAATGGCGAGTGATGTCTCGAGTGTGCTGACCTCGGCAAAGCGCTCGGCCATGCCTAATTCACGGGCCTCTTTGTCTTCGTTTTGACCGCGGGCGATGATGTCAGCACGCTGCTGGGAGATGGCACTCCAGTCAGGTTGAGCAAAAGCAGTGGCGACGGCCAACAGGACGAACATGGAAAAACTCCAAATAACTGGGGGTTACGATAAAGTGGCCGGAAGATAATCTTTTCTCACTCAATTGCGCAACGCATTTCTGCACGTCATACTCACGTTATGATGATTTTACTCTTCGTCCTAGGACTGGCCCACGCTCAAACCCCTGCTAACTGGCAGGTAGTAGGTGAAAGAGTCATCGAAGCCCCGGCCCGTGAAGCCGGTATCCGTCAGCTACCGCTAGATTTATTGATTGAATCGGGATCCAAGTGGAGCAACCCGACGGCACTCAAAACCCAGCTCGATAAAACATCTAAGATTTTACGCCAGTGTGGTGTCGTTATTGGCGAAGTGCAGGTCCAAACTGTGACTTGGTCTCCACTCGCCCTTCAGGCCATTGCGAACGCCAGTCCCTACAAAGGTCCCAAAGAACTCATTCTCATGACAGACGTACAGACTCCAGTGCTGAAGACCCTCGGCTTCCTCTACGGACTTCATAGTGTCCCAAGCACCGCCAGTGCCTTCAACCGTACCAGCATCCGTCGCCTTTCTAGTGCCACCGTCGATGCGAGTCCCTTGTGCGAAACTTTTCACATCACCGAGCACCACATGGACTACCGTGCGGTTCCAGGTGCCAATGCCACATACGATACTTTCGCTCATGAGCTCGTGCATTTGATGGGAGATGTGGGACACATTGAAGTCTACGGCAATTTGATGTCGGCGATGGATGGTCGTAACAGTAAGACAGGCAGCTTGACTGCTGAGCAGTGCGCACTTATTAATCAATATCCACTGATCGTAACTCCCTAGTTTTCATTGTTAAAAGTGGGTTGATGACCTAAGATAAATTGGTGACTCATCTCCCCGAACTCATCCAAGATTTAGGCTACATTCTCATGACGGCTGCGGTGGTGACCTTGCTTTGCAAGTCACTGCGTCAACCGGTTGTTCTGGGATACTTGATCGCCGGATTTTTAGTCGGCCCTCACTTTCCTTTTGTGCACACCGTTTCAGATACAGACGGTGTCACCGTTTGGGCCGAGATCGGCGTTATCTTCCTCCTCTTTTCACTCGGCCTTGAATTCAGCTTTAAAAAACTCGCCAAAGTGGGAGGCAGTGCCTCCATCATTGCCATCTTTGAAGTCGTCTTCATGCTTTCTGCGGGCTATCTCACAGGACGCGCCATCGGCTGGTCGAATATGGACAGCTTGTTCTTGGGTGGCATTCTTTCTATTTCATCCACCACCATCATTGTCCGCGCCTTTGAAGAACTCGGTCTTAAAGGCCGCAGCTTTGTCAGCATGGTCTTTGGCGTCTTGATCGTAGAAGATCTTGTCGCCATTCTCTTGCTCGTTCTCCTATCAACCATTGGCGCCACCGCCAGCTTCTCTGGTCCGGAACTCTTCACCTCATCGGTTCGCCTCGCTTTCTTCCTCGCCCTCTGGTTCTTGGTGGGGATTTACGTTTTGCCTTTGATCATGGGCAAAATCAAAACGCTTCTCACCGACGAAACCGCTCTCATCATTTCCATCGGTCTTTGTTTGATGATGGTGATGATCGCTACGAAAGTGGGCTTCTCACCGGCCCTGGGTGCCTTCGTGATGGGATCACTTTTGGCAGAAACCCGCGAAGGCCATCGCATTGAAAAATTACTCCTTCCTGTGCGCGATCTCTTTGCCGCGGTCTTTTTCGTTTCCGTGGGCATGCTCATCGACCCGAATATCCTCCTGGAGCATTTCGGCGTCATCATGCTGCTCACCTTCGTTACGATTTTTGGCAAATTCTTTAGCTCGGCGATAGGCGCGCTGGTTTCAGGACAAAGTCTCAAGACCTCCGTGCAAGCAGGCCTCTCCCTCGCGCAGATCGGTGAATTCAGTTTCATCATCGCGACCTTGGGTATGTCTCTGGGAGTTATCAGCGACTTCCTCTATCCGATCGCTGTGGCCGTTTCCGCTATCACCACTTTCTCGACGCCTTACCAGATCAAATACTCCGGTGCGATTTATGCTTGGATTGAACGGCGCATGTCTGCGCAACTTCTGGCGCGTGTGAATCGTTACCAAAGCACGGTTTCTCAAACGTCCGGACAGAATATTGTCCGCTTGTTGTGGGAAGAGTACGGCATGAAAATCATTCTCAACGCTGTAGTGATCATTGGCATCACACTCGCGACCACGCGCTTGGTGTATCCGTGGCTATTTGAGCAACTTCCTGTGCGCGGCCCATGGCTCACGTTCATGGGTGGCGCGGTCACACTCCTTCTATCTGCGCCGTTCTTATGGGCGGTCGTGGTTGGGGCCCCGGCCCATCTGAACAAGTACGACGCCAACACCGTGAACCAACTTCGTCGTCTGCAGTTTGGACTTTTTCCATTGCGCCTGATTATTGGCATGCTGCTCATTAGCTTTGTCGTTGGTCATTTTGCTCCTTTGCAAACCACCTCAGGAATCATTTTCATTGTTCTCCTCACTGTAGGTGTGTTCTTTAACAAATTCGCTGAGCCCTTCTATCGCTCAATCGAAGTGCGCTTCATCAAGAACTTGAATGAAAAAGACATTGAAGAACTCTCTAAGAAAAGTGCTCGCCCCGAGCTCGCTCCTTGGCAGGCCACCCTGGCAGAATTTGTGGTGTCGCCCTCTTCAAGCATTGTCGCGAAACCGCTGCATGAATCTTTGCTTAAAGAAAAGTTTGGCGTCACACTCGCGATGATTCAGCGTGGAGAGAAGCGCATCCTGGCACCCGGCCGCGATGATCTCTTGCTGCCCTTTGACAGGCTTCATTTGATTGGTGAAGAAGAGCAGCTCGTGAACGCACGTAAAATGATTGAAGCCACCGAGACCCATCATGAGCCGCTCGTCCCTGATGTGTTTGGACTTGATTCACTTCTGCTGGGATCCCATTCGGCCTACGTCAACAAGTCCATCCGTGAGTGCGGGTTACGTGATCATGTTCAAGGCCTCATCGTCGGTGTCGAACGTGATGGCCAGCGCCTCTTAAGTCCAGATTCCGCCATGGTGCTCAAAGAGTTGGATGTGATCTGGATTGTAGGTGATCGCAGTAAGATCGGTGCTCTCAAAAAAGCACCTCGACCATGAAGCGTTTACTCCTCCTCATTCCGCTTTTAGCTTTCTTTGTTCTCAATCTACCTGCCCATCGCTCAGAATCCCTCAATGCTCCTGAACAAGCTCAACTGACTAGCACAACCATCTGGCAGTCAGTCTTGTTGGGTCAGGCCAATTCTGATCTCAAGCATCAACGCACCACCGAGTGGGTCCTTTTCACGATCGTTGCACCTCAGAGTCATACGCCGCTTCGTTTTTCCGCTGAAAACGTTTCGCCTGCGTTTGTTTCTCGTCCTCTCTCCTTCCATCAATCTCTCCAAGCACGCGCTCCGCCCTCACTCCTAAGCTAAGTTTTATCTTTTCACTT
>JBEIPE010000421.1:0-2037 GCA_040377215.1 Halobacteriovoraceae bacterium | reverse complement strand
TTCGGATACTTCAAACGTTCAAGAACGTTTGGATCCATGTTCATAATGCCGCCGGCACTTTCTAGCTGTGAGAAAGAATCTTGAAAGAACGGACTCTCGAATAGACTCATGAGGGGCTCCTGAGACGAATGTAAGTGGCGGCATGATAAACCATGCGCAGAGAGTCAGGCCAGCGAGGAGCAGCGCGCCAGCGAGAAGATCGTGGTTTTAGAAAGCCGTCGAGTACATCAACTGATAGCGACGTTCATTAGCACGCTCAGGTGCGAGCTCATCCGGATCCCAGGTTGAAGTAAAACGAGCGCGAAACCCTGGATACATGAGGTTTTGGTCGATGGCCGAAAGGTAGCGGCCTTCGTGGGCGAAGTAGTTGACGAAGAAACGAGTGCCCGTGGCCTCGAATTTACGTTCGGCGTTGATTTCGGTCTCACCGTTAGCTGCCACCCAAGCGCGCACATCCATGATCGGGCCTTCCATGCGAAGAATAATCAAACCTTGCTCAACACGTGGCTGGAAGTTGAAACGGAATTTTTTAGTCTTCGCCACCTGGCGCTCACGGAAAGCTTTCGGCAACGGACGACCAGCGCCATCACGGCGAGCGGTCGCACGAAATGCGTTTTCCATTTCATCGATCGAGTTAATTTCGTCATCCGCTGTCCAGTCACGAAGGATCGTTTGGCTTTCTTGCTTAAATGGGTCTTCACCTTTTTTTTGCAAGTAGCGGAAGTAAGAACGTTGGACGACTTTAAATTTTTCGTCGTTGTTCGGGACGTAATACAGGCTGCCAATCGACTGAGTGTCCTGACCGTAGTGTTGCGCCATCAATTCGTTTTCTTGCCAGATTTTGATCTGCTGTTGAATCTGACTTTTATTCGAGAATTTTTTATCACTCAAGACGTGCTTCTCGTAGAAGCTCATTTCAGCGTCCACCGGAACAACAATGACGTCGTCATTCGGCACGTAGTTTGCGGGTTCGCGGCCTACGATCTCTTTGATAGGGTCTTGCGCCACCGGAATCGCGGCGAGCATAAGTGCCAGCGCCAGGATGTGACGAAACTTTGGACGGTAACCCCAGATTGTCGAAATCTTACTCATATAACCCCTAGACCCCGTCCCCTAACCCCTCGAAATCATTATTGATTTAGCGGGGTTACAAGGTCTGTACCTAGGGATATCGCAAGGGGTGTGCCAAAGGCGGGGTTAGGAATTTGGGCACGAAAAAGGGCTCCCGTAGGAGCCCTTTAACCATTCCGTCCATGGAAGCTGCATTACTGCAGGGTCGTTTCCTTGATCAATTGTTTCATCATAGCGCGGGCCTTCGCTTGGAACTTCGGATCCTTGAGTTGAGACTTCATCTCCTTCATCAAGTGGTCCATCGCGTTTGGCGTCTTCTTCTGTTTGGCGTAGTTGTGCAAAGAAAGCTGACGCTTAAGTTGCAAACGTTTTGTGACTTCGCCAGCGAGAACTTTCGTGCGGAGCTCGTCTTTCATGGGGCCCAGAGGAAGTTCATCCCACTCGAGAAGTACGTACTTCTCCGTGTTGAATTTCTTAGCGGCTTCTTTCATGATTTTTGGCATCTTCGCGATCTGCAAACAACGGTGAACTTCTGATTTAGAAATTCCCAAAGATGCGGTGATCTTACGTTCAGAGGCGCCGGTCAACTTCTGGTAACCAAAGATTGAATCCGCTTGGTCGATGTAGTGAAGGTCTTCGCGCGCTTGGTTTTCTGAGAACTGGATCGCCATCAATTCTTCAGGAGCTTTGTCCTCAAGAATGAAACATGGAGCCGTTTCCATGTTGATCAGGTGCATGGCGCGGAAGCGGCGCTCACCGCAGATCAAAACAAACTTGTTACCTTCGCGATGAATCACCAACGGTTGGATCAAGCCGTTCGCTTTGATGTTGTCAGCGAGCTCTTGCAAACTGTCGTCATTGAACTTGGTACGAACCTGGTCACGAACGACGATTGAAGCGAGTGCGATGTGGTCGAGCTGAGCACCACGAAGTAACTTTTGATCATGGAGGCGCAAAACTTTTTCA
>JBEIPE010000193.1:0-5849 GCA_040377215.1 Halobacteriovoraceae bacterium | reverse complement strand
TCAGCGTTAACCACCATCGTTCTTAGTTTGTAGAGGTTGAAGACTTTGTTGTTAAGGCCCACCCGTTGCTGCTTAAAGAAGATCGGCCCCCCGTGGAAAATGAAGAGCACGGGAAAGAGAATAAGGGCGACGGGAAACAGTATAATAAGGAGTAAGGTGGCAACCAATCGGTCGAGCAGGATCTTGAGAAGATCGTAGCTCACTGAGTTTTGCACGCCACAGTATTCCACAAACCAAGTTTCATCGATCGAAGCCACAGGAATCTTCCCCGAGATCTTCTCCGTGAACGTGGCGAGATCCATAATCTCGATGCCAGTGCCCAAGAGACCGAACACTCGTCGATAGAGTTCACGGTCTTGGATGATGTTTCTCTCGATGGCGATGAGCTGGGTGTCCGCTGGGATCGTGAAATCGGCAGTGGCGCTCGGAACCACTTCGCTGATGATTTTGTAGCCGAGGTAGGGCTTCTTGGCGATCTCCTCGCGGGCGATGTCGAGGGTGGCCTGGGAGCCGATGAGAACGGTTTTACGTAGCCGACTTTCGGTGGATAAAAACGAGAAGAAGAACTTGCGCGTTTCGAAGATCATGTAGGGGACGAGGAGAGCAATGACGAGCAGGCGTGAGCCTGAGTTGAAATCGTGAAGCTCGCGGGGAGCAAAGTACATGATGGCAAAAGAGAGGATAGACGCGAATGCGGTCGCGCGTATAAGTGAAATGGGGAGCTCCGCGGGGTTGAGCGTTTTAAGGGTGTAGAGGCCTTCCGTGAAGTACATGAGAAGCCATAAAGGAACGATCAGCGAAAGCGCCATCGCGTGGCCCGCAAAGTCTGTCCCTTCAGTGTAGGGAAATAGCGAGAGGAGCATTCCAATAAAAATGAGTGCGATGTCAGATATCAGCAAGATAACGGTTTTTTCGGTATTCGACATAAAGGCGAGACTAGGGATTACAAGGAATTGTGTCCATCGTCTGTGTAAAATATTCTGGGCCAGCTCCACTCGTCCCCGGCATGAGGTATAAGGCGCCACCCAGGAGAACCGAATGAATGTTGATGCCACTGGCATGACCCCCGTCAATACTATTGTACGTAATTTGGATTTCGCTCTCCGTGAGCGAAGTGCCAAGACAATCGTGGTGCTTTCGGAGCTACCAGGAGAAGGAAAAACGACATTCGTTGCGACCGTGGTTCCGCAGTTAAGTAAGACCTATAAACGTAAGATTCTCGTGCTCGATTGTGGGCTCAAAGCGGCCAGGATTGAAGGTGTCGACTATCTCAGTTTGCAAGAGATGAGTCGCTTAAGGGATATGAGTTCGATGGAGCAGCTCGTGGCCATGAAGTCGGTGATCTCAGAAGTCGAAGCTGATTACGACAACATCTTTATAGATATGTCGATTCCGGCGCGAACCGGGACCTTTATGTTGCCTGATATTGCGATTGATGGTGCCGTGATGGTCCGCAGTTATGACTCCATCGAAGCCGGTAGCCATGACGTGAGTGATCTACTTCAGGATAAGAAAATTCCCGTGATCGGAATGGTCATTAATGGAGGTGTGCAGTGAGCGCAGATAAGGTTTTTATCCGCGATGTCATGCAGGCCATCGGTCGCTACAAGTTGGCGATCGCGGCTATTTGTTTCTGCTCCATCGCTTTCTTTGTTCAACTCACGTTTTGGATTGAAAAGCAGTACGTCTCAACCTTTGAGATCAACGTGTATTCAAAGTATTTCCAGAGCCCGTTGATCTCGGGAATCATCCCGGACACATTTAACGTGCCTGAAATGCGTTTTGCCATCGACTCCATGGTTAAAGAAGCCATCAGCGACGATTTCGTGGATCAGATAGGCCGTCGTTACAAGTTTTACTCTGGTTCAAAAGACGACCGTGAAATCGCGCGCGAGCGCCAGATGCTCCGCGATCGCTTCAGCTACTTCTCAACGGGTGGCCAGAGTTATCAGATAAGCTTCAGCAGCTCGGACCCCTACATTGCCAAAAAAGTGGCCGAGGACACTCTAAAAGTTGTCAACGAGCACATCATCAGCAAGCGCATCAATACGATTGAACTCGTGAAAGAGGTCATGATTAATAAGTTGAACTCCTTCAACGCGTCTCAGAGCTTTAGCTCTCGCGGTGGAACGGAGAAGGCGCTGGCTTCAAAATCCCCTGAAGTTCTCAAAGAAGAACTTATTAAACTGAACACCAACATCGATGCCTTGGGCACACAGTTGAAAGAGTCCCATCCGCGCATCAGAGCTTTGAGAGAGCGCCGAGAGACGATTCTCAACTGGCTCAAAGAGTTTGACCTCAAAGACATTTCGACGAAAGTGGATAATCAGCCGGTGGCGTTCCAGCACAACAAGGTTGTGTCAGAGCAGCTCTCAAGCAAGTTCTATGCGAAGTACCACGACTTCAACATCGCCCTCGATATCGAGAAGCGCTCCGTTGAAGGCTACATCGGCATCATTAAAAGCCCTCAGCTCCCGGTGGCCGCTCAGTGGCCTAAGAAGCGCCTTTTCGCCAGCCTTGGATTTATCCTCGGACTCGTTTTCGCCTTCATCTACGTTTATGTGAAAGAAGCTCTCCGACCTGTCCGCCATGAGAAGGCGATGAATGAAGTGCGCCGCTTGAATGCCATCTACTTGGGAGAACTCCCACCGTTGAATGGCGCGACTCCAGTGAAGCTGCCTTATCTCAAGACGAAACTCTCATTTTTGTCACGGAGTGGGAGTGAGGCTTGATCGAATTCCGCCAGTTCGTCATCGATTCGCACCAGTTCTTCTGGGGTCTCGTTGCGCTCGGATTTGTGATCCTGTGGTTTCAAGACGCCCCCGCATTCCGCGAGAAGATTAGTCAGAAGCAGCGGCAACTTTTCGTCGGACTGCTCATCGTCTTTGGTCTTTCCATCTTTGGCTTTTTCTTCCAGGCCTGGGGCCTTGCCGGAATCTTCTTTTCCATCGAATTCGCCGTGCTCGTCACGCTCTCGTTGATCCATCCCAAGTTCGCGGTGGGATTTCTGCTCATGCTACTCATGTCGAGACCATGGGAGAGTTTCAACGATCAGCTCATGTCCTCCATGCCGCGTGATGCCTCCATCCTCGCGTTGCTGGTCATCGCTGGCCACAAGGCCATCAAGCGCCAGTGGTACCTGCGCTTTAATGGTGGAACGTTTCTTCTTCTGGCGTTTTCGGTGTGGATGTTCATGTCGGGATTCTTTTCCAATCACGTCGACGTAGCGATGGTGCAGTATTCAGAAGTCTTCATCAAAGGCGTGATTCTTTTCATCTTGATTCAGAACGCTCTAGAAACCGAGCGAGACCTGCTCCCGATTAAGTTGGTGTTCGTCATTGCGATCGTAGAGAAGTGCTTCGTGAGCTTCTATAAAACGCTGACGATATCGGCGAGCTCGCTCGACGATATGTCGGCCCAGCGCCTGGAAAGTGTGGGGATTCTCTCAAACTCCAATGACATCGCAGCGATCTTTGTCCTGGCGATTCCTTTTGTGATCCTCGCCATGTGGAAAACAAATCTTAAGCCTTACAACTGGCTGATGGCCGCGCTCATGCTTGTCATCATGAGCTTTCTGGTTTGGAAGTCCCAGTCGCGGGGTGCGCTGTTAGGATTGTTTGCCATTTTTGGTGCTTGGGGGATGGTGCAGGTCAAAAGCAAAAAAGTCCTCGCTCTCATGATCGTCGGAGGATTGGTTTGTACGCTTGGCGCTTTCAAGCTCATGAACCGAGATGCGAGTGACATCGAAGGATCTACCTCGAACCGAATTCTTTACTGGCGTGCCGGCGTGAACATGGCGGTGAGAAATCCGATCTTCGGAGTAGGCTTTTGGGGCTTTCCAAAAAACCTGCCCGCCTACGTACCGGATGGAAACACCGGTTCTGAAAGTGAGCACATGACAGCGCACTCATCTTGGGTGCTGGCCTTGGCCGAGGGGGGACCCGTGGCGTTGGTGCTACTTTTGGGGTTATGGATCTATAGTGCGCTCAGTGCCTGGTCGATTAGAGAAAATGAGCCGGAGTATTTTTTAGCAATTCTTGGTTATGGGGTCGCGATAAGTTTCCTTTCTCACACCTACCTATTGTATCCTTATATCTTGTTATCGATCTCGATCACCCACGCGAAGGCGGCCCAGGCGGCCCGTGCTAAAATATGCTGACGTTCGCACTCATTCTGGTTTTACTTCCCGTCTACGTTTACGCGGGATACCCGTTGCTGGTGATTTTCCTCGGTTCCCTTCGTCGAAAAAAAGTTCTTCAATCCGAAGCCACTCCTGAAGTCATGCTCATGATCGCCGCCTACAATGAGGAGAAGGGGATCGCGCTCAAGTTGGAGCAGAGCCTGCGCTTGGATTATCCTCGCGAGAAGCTTGCGATCGTCGTGGTGAGCGACGGCTCCACTGACGCGACTGATGAGATCGTAAAAAGTTTTGCCGATCGGGGCGTGCGCTTGATTCGTGTCGAAGGCCGCGTCGGAAAAACGGAGGCGCGCAACCAGGCCCTGCGCCAGGTGAACACGGAACTCATTCTTTTCTCCGATGCCACCACAGAATATGACCCTGCGATCATTCGTAAGATGGTTCGCAATTTTGCGGACCCCACGGTGGGCATGGTGACCGGACATTTAATCTATAAGAAGAATGCGGAAAGCTCGATGAACGCCGGACAGAGTCTGTACTGGCAATACGAAACACTGATCAAGCGCTCGCAAACTTGGCTGGGAACTCTCACGGGCTCAGTGGGTTGCGCGACGGCCTTCAGACGTTCTTCGTATTCGCCGCTTCCACCTCACATCATCGAAGACTTCACCGAGCCTCTCATGTTTGTCACGAAAGGCCTTCGTGTTGTCTATGAGCCGGAAGCGGTTTGCTATGAAATTCCGACCGCTAAAAGTGCTGATGAGTGGAAGATGCGTGTGCGGGTTGTCCGTGGTGGTATGACGGGTCTGATTTTCGCTCGCAAAATTCTAAATCCGTTCAAGTTTCCAGTGGCTAGTTTTCAGTTGCTGAGCCATAAAATTCTTCGTTGGCTCGTGCCCGTTTTTGGCCTGCTTCTCATTCCCGTGAGTATCGCTGCCCTGAATGAGAATCCAGACAGCCTTTTGGTCTGGCTGATTATTCTCGGCCAGCTGCTGTTCTACGTCTGTGCACTTTTGGCGTTCGTACTTGAGAAGCTCAAACTCAAATTACCGCTGGTGAATATTCCGCTTTATTTTATTGTGTTGAACGCGGCCTGCTTGGTGGCATTGTTCAAAACGCTGACTGAGCCGTTGGCCCCGACCTGGGAGACTCAGCGGTGAAGATTCTCTGGGTTGTCCCGAAGTGGACCTTTCCGATTAACGACGGGGCCCGTATTGCCACGGATCGTCTGCTTCGTGCAGTTGTCAGGGCCGGCGCAGAGGTGGATGTCTTGGCCATCTGTCCTGCTCACGAAGCAGTGGATGGGCGTCAGCTGCGTGCGCATTGGAAAGTGTCGCAAGTGAATGTCCTTCGCCGCTACATCCCCCAAGGTTTTGTGGGTAAACTTGGTTACTATTTTCTCAAGACGCTCACATCTCTAAAACTGCCACTCACGTTTTCATCATTCGCGAGTGAAGAACTTACGAGAGATATTCGCAAAATTCTATCGACCACGAATTACGATGTCGTGCTGTTCGATGGGCTTCACACCGCCGTTCCATTTATTGAAGAAATGGGAGCATCCGGTCGTCGTCCGCGCTTTGTTCTGCGAGCGCATAACGTAGAAGCTGATCTTTGGTATAAGGCGAGTGAGCAGGCGCGATTTGCGTTGAAGAAGTGGTTTCTTAAACTTCAGGCCATTAAGGTCGAGGCCTTTGAGCAAAAGATTCTT
>JBEIPE010000286.1:0-3762 GCA_040377215.1 Halobacteriovoraceae bacterium | reverse complement strand
TATGGTTGCTGGGAACAGCAGACCACCGGCGCGCTCTTTTTGACTGAGTATAAAGAGATGGAGCCATGGCTCGCGGAATTTAAATTCGACGCCAAGAAAGGCGATCCTCGTAAAGCGATTCAAGACTACATCAATAAGGCCCCTGACTATCAACGCCCAGATGGCAGTATGGGCTACTACCCAGGCGACTACGCGGGTGATCCGTACCTCACGGTGTTCACTGGGCACGCGTTTGGTGTGTACAAAAAAGCCGGCTTCACGATTCCTAAAATCGTAGAAGAAAAGTTGCGTGCTCGCTTGCTCGCGATGAAGGACCACGCTGGTGACATGGGCCGCTTCACGGATTTCAAAGAATCCATGAATGCCAATATCGCGGCGATCTTGGTTGATCTCAATGATCCTGAAGGACACAAGCTCGCTTCAAGAATTTATCCGAAGCGCGCCAAGATGGACTTGTTTGGCCAAGGCCAATTGCTCAAGGCCTTGCCGGCCCAAGGCCCTGAAGCCAAAGCGCTTGTGCAAGAGCTTCTGAAAAAATCTATCGCCCGTGACTCAGTTGTCGTCTTCACAGAGAAGATTCCTGAATCCGCGAAGAACTGGCTCTATTCTGAGCGCCGCGGTCAGTGTGTGGTGGTTGATGCACTTCTTCGCCACAGCATGAATCCGGCCATCGCTGCCAAAATGATCCAAGGTCTTGCTCCCGACAAAAAAACCGCACGCTGGGGCAACACGCAGGAAAACTACTTCTGCTTCCAGGCCTTCCGCACTTACGCTCGTCTGTTTGAGAGCACGGAGAAAGAAGCCACTGTGGCGTGGACCATGGGTCAAGACAACCGCTCTTTGGATGTGAAGCGCTTGCAGCGCCCGTTTGTGGAATACCAAGAAGCTGATTTGAAGGTGAGTGCTAAGGCACGTGCTGAGTTGAAGTCGGGCGGAAATGCCTATCTTCACACTCGCATGTACTGGTCGACCAATTCAGCTGATGCCACGGCGGCGGGGAATGGTTTCACTTTGAAGAAGACGGCTTTGGTGAAGAAGGGCAATACGTGGGTCGAACTTAAAGGCAAAGAGTGGACCGTGAAAAAGGGCGACGTGGTGAAAGTCACGTTGCAAGTCATCGGTACCCAAGAGCGCTACAAAGTAGGTCTTCGTGATCCGATTCCTGCTGGCTGGCGTGCCTTGAACCCACGTTTGGCCACCACATCCGTCGCGACCCAAGTGGCCGCGGGAACTGATGAACCTGCCGAGCAACCTGAGTACGATTGGTGGGATTGGGAAACTCCGGTGGGCTTTAGTGCTTCAGATATGCGCTTGGATTCCGTGCAGTTCTTCGCCGATCGCCTGGTGGCCGCGAAGAGCTATCAAGTGGAGTACCTCGCGCAAGTCACGACAGTCGGTGAGTACTTGTTGCCACCAACTATCGTGGAAGAAATGTATGATGAAGAATGGCGTGCAAATACTGTAGGAGTCCGCGTACGTGTTACTGAATGAAGTCCTTGCGCTGATTCCGTTTTTCTTCTCGCTCTGGAGCACGGCCGTGCTTCCTGAGCGCGGAAGCTTGGCGATCACAGAAGTTCGTGATCGTCACGGGGAGCGGATTGGTTTCTTGGATTTTCGTCCGGGTGTGAAGCCGCTCCCTTTGCGCGAAATTCCTGCGGGCCTGCAAGATGTGATCTTGCTTGCCGAAGACCGTCGTTTCTATCAGCACAGTGGAATTGATTATCCTCGCTTGCTCAGCGCTCTCATTCATCGAGACGGTGGTGCAAGCACGATCACCCAGCAATGGGTGAGAATGCGTGCGGATATTCCCAGACTTTGGTGGACCAAACCCTTGGTCATGGCCCTTGCCGTTCAGGTGGAACATCGTGCGACTAAAAAACAAATCTTAGAGGCGTACTTAAACCATATTCCCTTTGCCGGTGATGTTGAGGGAGTGGGAGCCGCGGCCGAGTATTACTTCGGGAAAAATGTCAGCGCGCTTTCTCCGGGTGAAGAAGCCACTCTTGCTGTGCTGATTCGTTCACCTGCAGGTCTTGCGCGTGCTGATAGAAGGACATTGCTGCTTTCGCAGAGAAATGCCCTGTTGGCACAGACAAAGCGGGAAGGAGTGGCCCTGAGTCAGACTGAGCCGCTGATTCTTTTGGGCCGCCGGCCGCACTCGACGGCGTTTCATTATCTTGAACAATTGGCGCGCGTGACTCCACGTCCTGCCCCGGCGTTGTTGCAAGTCACGCTTGATCTCAATCTCCAGCGTCAGCTGGAAAAAAATCTCAAAGAAGAAATAGACCGCTTAAAGAAGCGTGGTGTTCGTCACGGCGCCCTTGTTGTTATGGATGCGCGTCAGGGGGATGTGCTCGCCTATGTGGGCAGTGCGGATTATTTTAGCGACGATGCCGGACGTATTGATGGATTGCAGGTGGCCCGTCAGCCTGGCTCTATTCTTAAAGCTTTCAGCTACGCCTTGGCCTTTGATCAAGGTTATAACGCCGCCAGTATTTTACCAGATACACCGGGGGCCTTTCGCAGTGGCAATGGGGTTTATCGCCCTCGCAATTATGATGAGCGTTTTTCTGGACCACGACGGGCCCGTGAAGCGCTTGCGAACTCGCTCAATCTTCCGGCGCTGATGTTGCTTGATCGCATTGGCCCTCATCGTTTGCATGAGGCGCTTTTGAGTTTAGGTATTCCGCTGAAGCGGGAAGTGGATTTTTACGGTGTCGGGTTGACCTTGGGCAATGCGGAGATCACGCCCTTTCATCTCTTGCAGTCCTTTAGCTCGATGCCACGTCAGGAGAGTTGGACAAGTGCGCGTTGGTTGTTGAGTGAACCAGCTAAAATTCACCGCTCGCCGCTTAAGGCCGAAGGCGCGTGGCTTGTGACTGATATTTTGAAAGACCGTCATGCACGCATGGAAGCTTTCGGTGAGCGCACCGTCTTTGATGTGCCTTTTGAAATGGCCGCCAAGACAGGAACGTCGACTGACTATCGTGACAACTGGGCGATTGCTTGGACAAAACATCATGTGGCCCTCGCGTGGGTGGGTAATCATGACCAACGTCCCATGCAGCGAGTAAGTGGCATCACCGGCGCTGGTCCTCTTGTGCGCGCCACCATGCTCGCTGTGCATGCGCAAAATACTCCCGAAGCTTTCACGCCACCTGAGACGATGGTGGTGCGACCGGTGTGTGCACTTTCAGGAATGGCGCCAGGAGCGCATTGTTCACGAGTGCTGGATGAAAAATTTATCTCCAACGGTCCCACCGGGGTGTGCGATTGGCATCGAGAAACCTTGGCGCAAAGTTGTGACCCGATGGGGGGCACGCAAACAGTCGTGGCGACCCATTACCCAGAAGAGTTTCAGGCCTGGGCCCATGATCACCAAGAGGGTCTTGAGTCACAAGTCGCTCGATTGTGCCAAAATCCAGAAGCCGTTTTGGCCGCGACCCCGAGCGGAGATCAAGCGGTCATCACTTATCCGCTGGATGGTGCGATCTTTGCGCTGGATCCGGATCTACCGCTAGAAACTCAGACACTCACGTTACGAATGAGTGCGCGCGGGCGAGGACTTTCTTGGCAGGTTGATGGGGAAGAAAAGAGCTCTGAGCAATGGCGTCTGAGCCGTGGCCGTCACCAGATTCGACTGGTGGACGTCGCGGGACTTGTGGTTGATGAAGTGCGTGTGCTTGTGCGCTAGGAGAACGCGATGAAACGCTATTTGAGCTTACTCCTGGGCCTGGTGTCGTGCCATTGGTTGCCGACCGT
>JBEIPE010000142.1:0-7380 GCA_040377215.1 Halobacteriovoraceae bacterium | reverse complement strand
GTCATGTCATCGGTACCGTAGCGCCAATCAAATTTTTTGTATTTGCGCAGATCAATTGGGCCGGCGAAATCCTTCATGGCATAGCGGCCTTTCCAATTTAAATAGACCGCCCAGTAACTCATCGCGAGCTCGCGCGGATCACGAAAGAAGGCCGGGCGAAAATCCAAGACGGTGGTGTTTGTTTTGCTGATGGCACCCCAGCGGCCTTTAAGTTTAAACAGCGCCACCACGTGATCATCATCGCCATGGCCGCGCAGGTCCATCATGTAGGGAGGATGACCGTGATACTCAAGTGCTAGGCACGCGAGCAAGGCCCCTTCAAAGCAGTGCGCCTTTTTCGCCTTGAAGGCCTCTCCCGCCGAACGCGTCTCGTCGCCGGAGTTATACACAAAACTCGAAACCCACTCCTGCACTTTGTGCGGGTGGTTCAAACGACGCAAAACTTTTTCTAATGATGGCGTGGGCAAGAGTGTTCTCCTTTACAGGTTGTCCCTCTCATTCCACCATAAGAAGGAATTTTTGTGAACGAAGGAGTTGTCTGTGAGTGTTTGCCCTTGCCGTGTTTTAGAAGATAAAGGCCCAAGCTACGAAACCTGCTGTGGACCGCTCCACGCTGGCAAGAAAGACGCCGCCAATCCAGAAGCTCTCATGCGTGCGCGCTACAGCGCTTACGTGAAAAAAACCATCCCCTTCATCGCCAGCACTCAGATCACAGAAGTCGCTGAAGAGTTCGACCAAGCCGAAGCTGAAAAATGGGCCGATAGCGCTGAATGGCGTGGACTGAAAATCGTCAGTACCACCAAAGGTGGCGCCACGGATGATACCGGCATCGTGGAGTTCGAAGCTCACTACACCGACAAAGCCTCGGCTAAAGAGTTGATCCACAAAGAAACTTCGCTCTTCAACAAGGTCGGCGGCAAGTGGCTCTTCAAAGAGGGTGTCATTGCCGGAGCTCAGGCCTTCAAGCGCTTAGAGCCAAAGATCGGTCGTAACGACCCTTGCTCATGTGGTTCGGGCAAGAAGTACAAGAAGTGTTGTGCAGCTTAGGTTAATTTTACACACCTAATCCCTTCTGCCTTTTGATTCATGTTATACCTATCCGAAAGGACGGTATTTTATGAATATGACAATCATTCTAGGACTTGGTCTCGCTCTCGGTACCCTGGCCCAGGTCTATCTCTAATAACGAACTGTGAGTTGACCTGCGAGGACATGGTTCCTGCGATCAACCACGCCGTTTACGTAATGGTTCATGTAACCTAGTTCGATAATATTTTTCTCTCCCTCTCCAAATAACCATCCCAATCCCACAAATGCTCGGTTCTGATCAAAGCCTTCTTGTGGACCGCCCTGGATAGAATTCGAATTCCAAAACCATTCATCCCATACAACCCCGGCAATCGGCAGCGCCCAAGGTGTGCGCCACTGAACTCTCAGCAAGTGACGAAGTCGCGATGAAGGCGGTGTCGGGTTTTGCAAAAAACGCCCCTCCCACCGGGTGCGGTTGGTGAGCTTGAACTTCTCCCAGGCGTGGGTGTGCAAGACCTGCAAAAACGGACGATCCTCATAGGAATCCGTCGGGTGAGAGTACTCAATGAAGCCATACCCCAACCATACGCTCAGGCCTGGCGCCACGGCTCGCCCCACCGCCGCTCGATAGAGCGTCGTACCGAGATAGTGGCGTTGATCAATCAAGCGTGGCTGCACCTCTAGGTAGAACTGCCAATCGCGGGGTCCATTAATGAACGTATTTAAATTCACCCAGCCCTGATTGTCAGAGATTACCCGCGCCTGTACTGCCAAGCTTAATAGACACAAAAGACTGAACAGGAGGTTTTTAATCATAATTTGCCCATGATAGCCCCTTTTCAGCTTTCTAGTATTCTTAAGTAATGAAACTTTTTAAATCCCTCTTGGTTGCTCTCGTGCTGACGACTGTTGCTTTTGAATCTCACGGAAGTGAACTTCGTTTGCTGACCTGGAACGTGTTCATGCTTCCAACTCCGATCAAATTCTCGAAGCAAAAAATGCGCCGGGAAAACATTCTGAAAGAACTCGGTGTACTTCAGAATCAATACGACGTGATGGTGTTTCAAGAAGCATTCATCGGCTTTTTTCGAAAACAGCTGACGAAGAGCCTCCAAGGCACTCACCCGTTCGCCTACAGCATGGGCAAGGGCGGACGGATCCGCGTCTTCGGGTCTGGACTCTTGATCCTCAGCAAGTACCCCATCGAAATCCGAGATAAGGTTTATTACAAAAAATGCTCCGGCGCCGACTGCTTCGCGGCCAAGGGAGCTTTTCTCGCTGAAGTCGCTTTGCCTGAAAACAAACACGTGCAAATCATTGTCACCCACATGCAGGCCGGGCAAAAACCGAAGAAGATTCAAATTCGCACGACTCAAGTCGAACAGCTGCGGGCCTTCATGGAAAAAAACAAGCGTCCGAACGTTCCACAAATCTTGGCAGGTGATCTCAACATTAACAGCCTCGTTGACGTTGAGTTTCCGGTGGCCAGGCAGCACCTCGGCATGAATGCCCCCTTCGATACCATCGTTCCTGCAAGGCGTTCTGGCTTTCATTCCAGTCGCGCCACGAAAACGGAATGCTTCGGTAAAACACCGAGTGCTGCGAAGGCGCGCCACGATCACATCTGGATCGGAAACGAGAGTACACAAACTGAAATTAAATCTCTTGCCGTCACTCCTATTCAAACAATCGTAGATGGTGAGGTTTGTGATCTCTCGGATCACCTTCCTCTCGCGATGCATCTGACCTTATGAAGAGTATCTTTGCCTACCTGCTCGTTCTCGCGATTCGTGCCTTCTCGCACATCTTCTATCGTCTTGAGGTGAAGTGGCTCTCGGAGCATTCAGATGAACACTGGGACCGTGTGCGTTTGGCCGTCTTGATGAACCACACCTCTTTATACGAGCCGCTCTTCAATCCCGTGCTGCCACCTAAGTTCTTGTGGAAATTCTTAAGCCGCATGGCCGCACCGGCCGCCGATGACACTCTCAATCGCCCCATCGTCGGAACATTTTGGAAAATGATGATTCCCCACGCCTCGAGCATCTCGCGCAAACGCGATGATACCTGGGTGGAGTTTATGGAAAACATTCGTCCCGACTCAGTGATCGTGATCGCGCCCGAAGGCCGGATGAAACGTCCCAACGGTCTAGACAAGCACGGCAAGCCCATGACCATTCGGGGCGGTATCGCTGACATTCTCGCGGGCCTTGATTCGGGCATGATGGTCATTTGCTACAGCGGTGGATTGCACCACGTGCAGGCGCCGGGAGAACATTTTCCCAGTCTCTTTAAAACCATCAAAATGAATTTGGAAATGATTGATATCGCCGAGTACAAGAAGGGCCTACCCACCGACCCCAAAGAATTTAAGCTGGCGGTGGTCGCGGATTTCCAGAAGAAACTGGAAACCCGCTGTCCGACATAATATTTTCGATTATTGTTTGATCAAGCTCACGTCACCCATCTGAACGGCCGACGAGAAAACGTCATCTGACATTTCGCCTTCAACTGCTACGATAGTAACGCCGCCCAACTCTTCGATTACGCCAGACTCATATTTAATCCCAGCAGCATCAAGCACTGCTGTATCAAAAGTCGTAACAGTTAGAGCGCCATTGTCGCGCATCAAAGCGATGTTCATGTCTTCGCTAACGGCTTCGGCAATCTCTTTACCATTCACCACACAAGTCGTGAGGGCCGACATCACTTCACCTTCAGAAACCAAATTGTAAGTTCCTGTGCCAGTACGAACCACGTCTACCGTCACGCCCAGATCAGCAATCCCGTAGGTCCCTTCAACTCCCGCAAGGTCCGCCACGCGGCCAGTACATTTACTTACAGTGTAACCGCCCATGCAGCCGGTAAGAGCAAAAAGCATAGCAACAGAAAGAATTGAAAATTTCATAGTCATCCTCGGTTAGAATTGGTGGCGAATTCTTACCAAGGGAGAATGACTTTGGCCCGCGGTGTGAAATTGTTACTAAACTAGCGGCAGTTGGAGCCAACAGGCAGCTGATCTCTAATTAAATTGAGATCTCGCAGCCTTTCAGCGCTTTGCTGAGGGGTCAGTAGGAAGCTTGTTGATGAGAAAGCAACGCTCTGTTGCTGAAACTTTATCTGCGAGAACACGTAGTTCATCGAGGTCCCGAAGTTGGTTTGGTTCAAATCATCTGTCACGAAGTGATTGTCGCCACTATGCCCGAAGTTAATGCCCATCACTTCGCTTGCTCCGTTAAAAATCGGCGAGCCTGAAGAACCACCCACCATGGGAATCTTATGCTTAAACTGGCCATTGGCCGTCTGTGAGCTCACTTTGCCATCACTGGCCTGAATACCCAGCGTGTAGCTATTGCCAATAAGCTTCGCCTCTCGCGCTGAGACCGGTGCGCAATTGAGCTTCACCGGCTTCACAAAATCAGAAATTTTTTTGTTGGGCGCGGGGGATTCCATTTCCACGAAACAGAAATCGTTCTTCTTTTCGCAGTAAAGCAGCTTTTTGCATTTTATCCATTGCTGCTCGCCGGGATTGTTGAGGGTGAGTTCGACCTTGCGGCAATCCTGCGGATCGCTGCCACCACCGGCGATGTGGTAATTTGTCATCACCACGTTCCCGCCGATCAGGAAGGACGTCCCTTCGTTTTTAGATCCACTGGCCACTCGAGTTTCAAAGACGCTTTCACCTAAGCGACGCTCTTTTTCGAATTCAGCTTTGGGCATACAGAGATCCTGCCCCAGTGCTTCGTACTGTACGCCAGTGGCTTCACTTTGCACGCCGAGATTATTGAGACCATCATCGGTGAAAAGCGGCCCACGAACGAGGACTTCATCGTTTTTACAAGAGGCGTGGTTGTAGCTGTAATTTTTGTACAAGAAATGCAGGTTTCGTTTCATCTCATTGGGAAAGATGATCGTCGGCATATCCAAGAATTCTGAATTCAAGAGCCCAGCGGGACGATAACAATCGTTAACTCCCGCCGTGGCCAATTGAATAAGAAGCAATAAGATCATTAGTTTTTAGCGACCTTAGGCTTAAACATTTTATGCAAAGGTTTTTTCTTCGAGCCCAAGTCTTTCAGACGAAACTCTTCGAGCACTTGAAACTTCTCTTGGCGCAAGAGCGGCAGACCGCGTTCTTGAATGGCCTTCTGATTGGCCGGGCCGACTTGTTTATGAAGCAGCTCCGCCGTACTCTCCAAGACACCAAAGTACCCAATCAAATCGCGGCTCATATTAATCGGCATCTTGTCTTTGAAATACTTCTTCAAGAACGGTACACGACGCAAGGGCCAGGCGACGTTGCGGTACATGAGACTCTTCTTGCTCGAGCCTTGCTGCATCTTGTAGCCATCGGAATCGACCCAAGCAAACATCGCCTGCAAGATCGCGTCTTTCTCATGAATGTCGTTGATGCGGTTGGCATCACGCCATTCGGCGACGACGGTGAAGCGCGGATCGATCTCCATATCCGCCGGCACAAAGCTTTCTTCCGCGGTGATACCGATATCATGCACGAAGGTTGATTTGCGTAACTGCAGACGACTTTGGAACATGGGAATCATGACGGCTTTATTACTCACCACCTCGTACGCATGAGAAATGGTCTCAGAGCAGAAGAGCTTGTCACCGCCATCGTTCATGCTGAAGGCGAAGTCATAAAGGATGTTGCCCTTGGTATCTGACGCTGTCTTCACACGATTGAAAGCATAGTCCGACGCTTTTTTGGCAAGAGCTGGGTCATCGAAGCGGAAGATCATGGTGCGGAAGTTATTGTCTTTGATGTGGTCTTCTAACGGACGCACAAACGAGCCCACTTCAATATGCGCTTCCACTGTCCACACTTTGCCGGCAGCATCGATATGCACCAAGCTCAAATGTGAGAACTGCGTATCAAACTCACCCAGTGATGAAATTGCTGCAGACGTATAGGCATTACCGCGAGTGAGAATGACATCCCCGCTTTGCAGATCTTTTTTCAGATTGAAGTTTTCAAACTTCGGATGGCGCTTCACATGAGGGTTGCCCTCAACCCAAGCCGCACTTGGGAACACCACGCCTTCTACATTATTTCTCAGCTGATGCTCTTGCACCATATCTTCCAAGAAGCGAACCGCACGAAGCGCGCCTCGGTAGGCATTGGCGCAATCACGCTGAAGAGTTTTGGATTGGTAGAAGGAGCGCAATTGCTCATGCACTTTGATTTTAAAATCCCACAGCTCTTTGCCTAAAAGCTCAGGCTTGCTCTGCGCGAGCTCACTCAGATGCTCCTGCGGACTCAGAGTGGCCAGGGTCTTCTCGACTTTCCCCATGCTCTCGACACAGTTGTCGACGCTGAGGTTATCCATGGTTTCTTTTAAGACTGGCCTCACGTCGGCGGCAAAAGCCGAGGTGGCCAAAACTAGGCCCCAAAACGGGAGAGAATAAGGCATTCGCATGTGATCCCCTTCAAAAAGTGGTCTTTGACCTGGTGCTCTTCGGTTATTCTATGACATTGCTTGATTTTTCCTGTCGGAATTGATGCAATCTCAGGACTTTAACCCTTCTAAGGATCCCTATGAAGCGCGAACTCACCGTCCTTTCTATTACCCTGGGGCTCTTGCTCGGAATCGTCATGGCCGCGGCCAACGTCTACCTCGGTCTTTATGCCGGTATGACCGTCTCTGCCTCTATTCCTTGTTCTGTGCTGGCCTTAGGTTTTTACCGCGCTCTCAAACGGGACTCGTTCTACGAGATCAACGTGGTGCAAACCATGGCGAGCACTGGTGAGTCTCTCGCTGCTGGCGTGATCTTCACGCTCCCTGCCCTCGTGCTGGTGGGGGCTTGGAATAGCTTCCCTTTCTGGCCCACCACTTTGATCGCCGCCTGCGGGGGTGTCTTGGGTGTGGTGTTCATGGTGCCTTTGCGTAAGGCGCTCATCGAAGATTCACCTGAACTCATCTATCCAGAGGGCGTGGCGTGCGCGCAGGTCTTGCGCGCGGGCGCTCAAGAAAAAGACGGCCAAGGCTTCAAAGTTGTTTTGCAGGGCCTAGGTCTCGGCGCTCTTTTCAAGGCGGGTTCTGCCCTCCTTGGAATTTTTAAAGGCACAGTTGAGAAAGCTGCCTTTGCCGGTAAAAGTTCTATTTTCGTCGGCGGGGATATTTCTCCCGCGCTGATGGCCGTGGGTTACATCGTCGGTCTCCCCGTATCGCTTCTTGTTCTCTCCGGCGGCTTGATCGCTTGGGCGATTGCCATTCCTCTCATGGGCACACCTGTTCCTATGGAAGGCTCCAGCGCTCTTGATGTGGCCTGGGGACTTTGGTCCACGCAAGTGCGCTACATCGGCGTGGGCGCCATGGTGGTGGGCGGTTTGTG
>JBEIPE010000071.1:0-10936 GCA_040377215.1 Halobacteriovoraceae bacterium | reverse complement strand
TTATATACTTGTCGGCTCCATGCCCTCGCCTTTTGTCCGCCGACTCCGCATGGCGATGGAAAACATTCCTTTCGAGTTCAAGGTCATCAATATATATGAGGCGCCTGGCGCTGCTGAACTCCTGAAGCTCAATCCCACCAATCAGATCCCTTGTCTTATTGATGATGGAAAACCGGTATGGGATTCACGCATTATTCTTCAACACTTAGGTCGCAAGCATAACTGGCCTCAATTGAGTCTCGATCAAGAAAACCGCATGACCGCCATCGAACGCATGATGGATGCGGGCGTGGGTCTCTTCTTAATGAAGAAATCCAATTTCGATTCAACCGCTATGTATCCACAACGACTCAATGATCGCATCGTATCTGTGATGAATTGGCTCTCGAGTTGGATGGCGACACCTGAGGCCGGCGAATGGAATCAAGTCACTCTTACACTTTACGCGGGCTTAGACTGGATGCGCTTCCGTGACATTCATCCCCTCGCTCACAGCGCGGCCGTAGACGCGTTTCTTGCCCGCCATGCTCACCGTCCTATTGTCCAATCAACCGATCCACGCAAAGGTTAGTTATGGATTTTGCATCATACATCGATCACACCCTTCTCAAGCCCGACGCCACTCGCACGCAAATTCGCAAACTTTGCGATGAGGCGCGCACGCACAATTTCGCCAGCGTCTGTATTAATCCGTTCTACGTGCCCCAGGCCGCCAAAGAACTGAAAGGATCGCGCGTGAAAGTCTGCACCGTGGTGGGCTTTCCCCTTGGTTGCACACCGACCGCCGCCAAAGTTGCGGAAACGAAGTGGGCCCTTGAGCATGGAGCGCAAGAGATCGACATGGTGATGAACATCGCCGCTGCTAAAAATGGTGAGTGGGATATCGTCGAAAAAGATATCCAAACACTCGCAGAGGTTTGCCACAAATCAGGGGCGCTCTTAAAAGTTATCCTTGAGACCTGCCTCTTAAATGAGGAGGAGAAAGTGAAGGCCTGCCAGGCTTCTTGGTCGGCCGGAGCAGACTTCGTAAAAACATCAACAGGCTTCTCAACCAGCGGGGCGACGATCGAAGATGTTTTGCTCATGCGCAAAACCGTGGGTGAGAACTTAGGGGTGAAGGCCAGTGGCGGTGTTCGTGATGCCGCGACCGCCGAGGCCATGATTAAAGCGGGAGCCACTCGTCTTGGAACCAGCTCAGGCGTCCAGCTCGTCACAACAGGTAAGGCCGGAGCAGGCTACTGATGCGCATTTTATGCTTACTGGTTCTGTTGGTCTCTTGCGCTGGAAACGAAGTCCGCTACAAAACAAAACAGGAGCTGGTAGGTACCGGCGGCGGATTTATGCACGTCGAGAAACGTGATGGGATTACTTACTACTATCGCCTGGAAGAGCTCGAAGGAATGCTGAAGCTCAATCTCATGCTTCATAACACCACTGAAAAAGTCTACAAACTCAAAGCAACGGATTTTTCTTTGTTATGGGGCTCGCAGGAATTTTACCCGCGCGAAAAAAAGAAGATTGTTAAGAATAGTATTGCGGTTGCTGAGACCATGGCCGGTAGTGCCCAGAAGCAATATCTGTATGAGCTGACATTGGTCGATCGTTTCATGATGGATGAGGAATTTCAGCTCGACGCTGATTCACCAACGAAGACTCACTTATTATTTGATATCCCCACGACGGGACTCAAGAAGTTTGGCATGAAGTTGGGGCCAGGCTCAGACATTATAGCTGTTGAGCGTGACCCCTAAAGAATCTAGTTAAAAAGAGCTTTGCAAGCTTCGGCGCTGATGTCGCCCAAGTTGCCCGTACGTTGGTGGCGGAACACAACACCGTTAAGTGTCATTTCTAGATCTTCTTGCAACCAACGTGAGCAGATCCCTGTCTGTTCGTTGATCCAACCTTTTTCTGTGTGGACAATAGTCAACGGTGCACTGACGTCGCCCGCACCTGTTGTAATGAACTCAGCTGGCTCGAGGTAAGTCTTGCACTCAATAGACGTCATGCACGGCTGGCCTTCACCAAAAGTGCGGTGGTTAAAAGTCGCTGCCCAATCAAGCGCTGGCACATCAACCTTAAGCTCTGGGCGAGAGTAGCCTAAAGAAGAACAGCGAACTGAAGTAGCATCGACCTTCACGACGATTTCTTGCGTGTGGCGAGAAACTTCACGTGAGAGTTCCGTTTGGGCGAAAGCAGAAACAGAGGCGAATGTCATAAGCGCGAAAGCGAGGGTTTTCATTTTGAGCTCCTTGAGGGTTAGGTCGTCGACCTGTTGACGAGATACTGCCCTTCTTGAGAGAATAGATAAAATGAATGATCCGCATTGATCTAATAAGGAATACTTATGATTGGTTCTGAAGATTTGAAATGGTTTCTCGAGCTTGCTGAGCGAAATCACATGACCCGCGCCGCTGAACGCTTGGGAATTAGCCAACCCGCTTTAAGTCACTGGCTCAAGAAGATGGAGCGCGACCTGGGCCAACCTTTGTTTCGCCGAGGTCGCCAAGGCATGGAACTCACCACCTTTGGTGAAAAGTTGAAGTCCCATGCCCTGCCCTTGCGTCAGTCTTGGCAGGATTTTATGCAGGCCGTGGAGTCAGATGATAAAGAACTGCGCGCACGCTTTCGTTTTGGCATCCATGCCTCAGTGGCGCTCTTTGCTCTGCCACCGCTTTACCGCAAGCTTCATTCACTCGCACCACTCGTGCGCCTGACTCTCCAGCATGGGCCTTCTCGCCATATCGCCGAAGATATCATCTCTAAGCGCATTGATGCGGGTCTGGTGGTGAATCCTGTCCCTCATAACGATCTCGTTATTAAAGAGCTTTATAAAGATCAAGTCCGACCTTACTGCATTAAGGGCAAATACAAAGATCGCCTGATCCTTCATCCTGGCATTTTCCAGAGCCAAGAGTTGCAGATGAAGCTCAAAGATTTTCCTGACGAACTCATTGAAACGGATTCACTGGAAGTGGCCGCGCATTTGGCGATGGCCGGCGAAGGGATTGCTTTGCTCCCTGAACGTGTGGCCCGCGCCCTTGCAGGAACACGCCTTAATCCTGTGGGAGATTATGCGGTGGTAGATAAGCACTGTTTGGTTTATCGCCCAAGCTTGCGTGAAACCCAGGCAGGACTAAAATTAATTCAAGCGGTAAGAGAAGCTGATTACGGCTGAGATTTCTTGCGTTGCTCGTCTGTCATCCCGTCATGCGAACCTAACTCGCGGGCGGGAACATCATCCCAAGCCCAACCATCACGACGGCATTCTTCCATGCGCGCTGGATGCAGTGGATAGTGGATCCTATTTTCTTTCTTACTGCTCTCACCGCCGACGAGTAAGCGGCACATGTGAAGCGTGTTGTTCATAAAGGTATGAGCGATGCCAGTGCCTGCGGGGAACGCCACAAAATCTCCTGGCACCAATCGATGAAGGACACCGTCTACCCACACATCCGGCGTGCCCTCGAGTACAAAGGCAAACTCTTCTTCGGCGCTCTCGGCATGTGGCCAAGAAGTTCTGCGACCAGGGGCGAGCATTTCGTAGTGAATGCCAATCGCCTTCAAACCGAGTTTGTGGCCTAGACGAACGCCATGACCCAAGAGCTCTTCACTGTTCGGATATCTGGCGTTATCAACTCCTACGAACTCACTCCAATGCCCGATGAAACTCGGACGCTTGGGAATATTTTTGCGTTCATCATTTTTAAGTTTCGCCCAGATCATCGTATCGCGCAGTTTTCCATTCTGACGTGACTCGCGCGCCAGCACAGCTTCTAGGCGATAGCCCAGACGACGAGGGACAGCAGCAGAGCGCACATTGAGGGGATCGCAGCGCACTTCCAGACGCTCAAAGCCCATTTGGAAAAATTCTTTTTCAATGGCGGCAAGCGCTTCCATGACGTAGCCCTTGCCCTCACCTCGTGAAGTCATCCAGTAACCAAACTCAGCTTTAGGGATGGCCCAATTTAATGAGTGCAAACCGCCGCGGCCTAAGAATTCGCCAGCGTGAGTGTAAAAGCCGTAATCGAAGAGATCACCTGAGTCCCAAGATGAAATGCAGGTTTCGAGATTGCGTTTGGAGTCTTCGGGTGACTTCGTGAAATCAACCCAAGGCAACCACTGACGAAGACGTTCGCGGTCTTGATCAATCTCTTTAAACATCAACGCCGCATCTTCCATCTTATGCTTGCGCAAGATCATACGCTCGGTACGAATCTCGGCAGGTGGAAGGGGGCGTGACATTAGATGGCCTTAAGTTTTACGAGACGAAGTTTTCCGACTTTCAAAATCACTTCACTGCCTGGTGAGAGAACGTAGGTCTCGGCGGCGTGGGCCTTGCCATCAATCTTCACAGCGTTCTGTTTTAAGAGACGACGGCCTTCACCGTTACTCTCAACAAACTTCAACTCACGCATGAGATCGAGCAGGGCGAGAGTGCCCGCAGCACGCTCGACCACTTCGACGTCATCGAGCACTTGTTTCTTGGAGAAGCGCGCTTCAAACTTATCGCGCTCTTCTTTACCAGCAGCAGCTCCGTGGTAGTAACCGGTGATTTCTTCGGCGAGATCTTTTTTGGTGGCCATCGGATGACGTGTGCCATCTTTCAGTCCCGCGATGATGGCATCGACTTCAGCGGCCGGTCGACGTGACAACAGCGTCCAGTACTTCTTCATGAGTTCATCAGAGATCGACATCAATTTGCCGAACATATCCGTGGCCGACTCTGTGAGTGAAATATAGTTGTCCATGGACTTCGACATCTTATTCACACCATCCGTGCCTTCGATCAAAGGCATGGTGAGAATACACTGAGAGGCCTGTTCATAAGCATTCTGCAACGTACGGCCCATCATCAAGTTGAAGGTTTGATCCGTTCCACCGAGTTCAAGATCAGCTTTCAAGTGAACCGAGTCATAGCCCTGAAGAACGGGGTAAACCATCTCATGTAGATAAATCGGCTCAGCACTGTTGTAGCGCTTATTGAAGTCTTCACGCTGAAGGATCGCTCCCGCAGTAGTCTTCGCCATGAGCTGAATCAAATCAAGGCCTGAGAATTTTCCAAGCCAGTCGCGATTGAACACCACTTTGGTTTTCGACATGTCGAGAACCTTGCCCACTTGCTCGCTATAAGTTTGCGCGTTCTTGCGAACATCTTCTTCGGTGAGAATCGGACGAGTTTTATTTTTTCCTGAAGGGTCACCGATCTGGGCGGTGTAGTCGCCGATCAAGAAGTAGATCTCATGGCCGAAGTCCTGCAGGAGACGCAGCTTCTGCAAAACGACGGTGTGACCTAAATGAATGTCCGGGCGTGAAGGATCGGCGCCAAATTTTACCTTAAGAGGCTTCTGGGTCTCGTAGCTCTTCTTGAGTTTCTTGAGAAACTCCTCTTCAGGGAGGATTTCGTGGACGCCGCGACGGATTTCGCGCAACTGATCTTCAGGGGATACGGTGATTTTTGTCATGCGGGAAGTTTACGGTAACACTTACTCGAAAACCAGGATTATGCAATGCGGCGCAATTGCCTTTTTGGCCCTCATTTGGGTAGCATGGCGCCATGAAAACACTCCTCCTCTGCCTTCTTTTTGTTTCCTCATCTCTTCACGCGCGCACGCTAGAAAACTGGCTCACCGTGCAAGAAAAAGCCTCGTGGCAAAAACTCATGGCGAACCTTTCACCAGAAGGAACCCGAGCGGGTGCCGTCATTGCATCTCCGCAACGTCGCGATCCGGATTATTTTTTCCACTGGGTGCGTGATGCGGCCCTCGTTATGGATGTGGTCATGATGGATCAGCGTCAAACGCCATCGGCCATCAAGGCTAAGCACATTCAGCAGTACGTCGACTTCTCACTCTTCATCCAAGAGCAAACAACGCTCACGGATTTGGGCGAGCCGAAATACCACGTCGATGGTTCAAGCTTTAACGGTCCTTGGGGCCGTCCGCAAAACGACTCACCGGCTTTGCGTGCGCTCTACCTTGTTCGTCATGCTGAACATCTTATGAAGCAAGGTGCGACACCCGCATCTCTCAGTTCACTCTACTTCGCCGAACTTCCGGCGCGCTCACTCATCAAACGCGATCTTGAGTATGTCGCGCACCACTGGACAGAACCTGGTTTTGATCTCTGGGAAGAAATCAAAGGCATGCACTTCTACACGTTGATGGTGACTCGTCAGGCGTTACTCGAAGGTGCAGCTCTTGCTCGCAAGTTCAATGACCAAGGCGCGGCAGAGCACTACGCATGGCAAGCTGTCTTGGTAGAAAATCGTCTCGATCAGTTCGTCACCAACAACCACTTCGTCACCACTCGTGATCGCGTGGAAGGCATCGACTACAAGCACTCAAATCTTGATACCTGTATCATCTTGGCGTTCTTGCACGTGGGCGATAATGGTTATTTCCGCATCACAGATTCACGTCTCGCCCGCTCAATTAAACTTTTGGAAGAGTCCTTCAACCGCATCTACCCACTCAACCAGCGCGGTTCTGTGGCCACAGCGTTGGGTCGCTATCCAGAAGATACTTACTACGGCGGCAATCCATGGATTCTCACCACAGCTGCTGTGGCGGAGTATCACTACCGCTTGGCACGCATGACTGGGAAAACTCGCCATATCAAAATCGGCGACGAGTATCTTGATCGCATCCGCTTTCATTCTCGCAATGATGGCGCCATGGCGGAACAATGGGATCGCCACACCGGTTACCATGTCTCTGCTGATGAGCTGACGTGGTCCCATGCTTCTTTCATCACCGCGATGAGAGAGCGTAAAGCTGCTAAGAAATCTTTGGGTCTTTAGCTTCCACACCGGGCCAGGATTCATCTGGCCCGCCTTTCGGCAAACTTTGCCGCCACAGTCAAAAACCTGTCACCAAATCCTTCTCACATTCTCTTTCATAACCTTCCGATTAGACTGAAATCTAAGGCACATACTGCCCCGTTTCTCACATCTCAGAGCCGGGGATAATAAAAGAATATCGCTTCTGCAGGATGCAGTCTCGAGACGATCAAGGAGGATCGCTTGTCTATCATTCGCAACGCCCTTGCCACAGGACTTCTTCTCTCTTCAGTTGCTCACGCCGCTGATGTGATCGTTAAGATGCCAAACCTCAATCAAAAATCTCTCAACCTCGCGGGCTTTACCGTGAAGGAAGCTTTGGTGCCATCCCTTGGCATCTATCTCATCTCTGACAGCAACAAGAGTGTGACAGCGAGCCTCGCGGCCGCTGAAAAACTCGGCGCTGAAAGTGTGATGGAAAATAGCAAAATGCAATTGCGCTCTCGCACCACTCCCAATGATGCTTCTTGGTCACAACAGTGGGGCCCACAAAAAATCGGCGCTGCTACTGCTTGGGACATTGGTACCGGCGGTAACAACACAGACGGCGATGACATCGTTGTGGCGGTTGTTGATAACGGCACAGATATCGCGCACGAAGATTTGAAGGCCAACATCTGGGTCAACGCTGGCGAGATCGCTGGCGATGGTAAGGACAATGATGGCAACGGTTACATTGATGATGTCAACGGTTGGAACGGCTACAACTCGAACGGAACTATTCCAGCGGGCATGCACGGCACGCACGTGTCGGGCATCGTCGGAGCTGAAGGGAACAACGGCAAACACGTCGCTGGTGTGAACTGGGACGTAAAAATCATGCCAGTGGCCGCTTCATCAGGTGACACAGCAGTTGTGCTTCGCGGTTACAACTACGTGCTTGAACAGAAGAAAGCGTGGCTCGCCTCAAACGGTAAGAAAGGCGCCAACGTTGTCTCTACAAATTCAAGCTTCGGCGTTGATGCGGCCAAATGCTCAGACGCTCAATACAAAGTTTGGAATGATATCTACGAGGCGATGGGGCAAGTCGGAATTCTTTCCGCTGCTGCGACAGCGAACCAAGCTTGGGATATCGATGCCACTGGCGACGTACCTACGAGCTGCGAATCAAACTACATCATCTCTGTGACCAACACGACGAAAGAAGACAAGATCTACCGTCAAGCAGGTTGGGGGAAAACTCACGTGGACTTGGGCGCACCGGGCACTGATGTGTTCTCAACTGTTCCAGGAAACCAAGCGCGTAACTTGACCGGTACATCGATGGCAACACCTCACGTGGCAGGCGCGGTAGCGTTCCTTCACAGTGTGGCCTCGCCAGCGTTTACAGCTTTGTCGAAATCACAGCCCGCGAAAGCAGCTGCAGAATTAAAGAAAATTATGCTCTCAACTGTTGAGCCACTCGCTGATCTCAAAGACAAGACCGTGTCTGGCGGTCGCTTGAATCTCCAGAAAGCGGCTCAGCAAATCTCTCGCTACTAAGAAATAACTAGGGCATCCGACACGGGTGCCCTTTCCTTTATCCCTCCTCTCTCTCATAATCAACTCATGACACTTACGCTCCTCCAGTGGGCCCTCGCATTTCCCTTAGGTATTTTCCTCAGCATGATCGGCACGCTCGTGGGTCTTGGTGGTGGCGTGTTCATGGTGCCGATTCTCGTTTTGATTTTTGATGTTCCGCTCACCACGGCGATTGCGGTTGTGACTTTCTGCTTACTTCCCTCGGCTCTTCTCTCCACCATTTTTAATGCGCGCGCCAAACACATCGACTATTTCGCAGGTATCGCCCTTGAGATTCCTACTCTTGCGGGTGCGGTCTTAGGCGCTTACCTCAGTACACTCTTGCCAGTGCAGCCGATGGAAACGTTGTTTGCTATGCTCGTCGCTTTCATGGGCTGGCGCATTCTTAAAGGTAAACCCAATCTCACCACCGAAGGGCCCTTTGATCGCATCAATAAGATTCCACCGGTGATTGAACGTTCAAATGGTGAAGTCACCTATCGCGCAGGCATTCCTGCTATTGGATTTTTTGGTCTGATTTCCGGAGTGCTCGCTGGCATGTTTGGCATCGGTGGCGGCATCATCAAAACGCCCGTGATGCTTAAAATTTTTCGTATGCCCGCACGTCGCGCTACGGCCACAGCACTTTTCATGATTGTCTTTACCAGTGCCACCGCTGCATTTTCACATTGGAAGCTCGGACGGATGGATTGGAATCTTGCCTTACCACTTGGTGGGGCTTTTTTCTGCGGTTCTCTGATTGGTAATAACGTCGCAGGAAAAATCAAGGCCACGACAGTTGAAACCATGCTGGGTATTGTTCTCGCACTTGCGTCTGTGGCAGTGCTGATTCATGCGTGGATGCTGTAAATGCATTACGCGCTTTTGGTCGGTCTCATCTTAGGTCTCGTGCTTCCTCTCACTGATCAGCATCGTGCCCTGGCGAAAACCTGGGGCTCCCGTTGTCTGTTTCTGAGTGTCGCTTTGTTAGGTGCGGGTCTCACTCTGCGCACTATGGGAAGAAACTCTATTGAGCATGCCCATCTCACGGCCATGAGTATCGGCCTGACTTTTATCTTTGGTCATCTTCTCTCGAAGCTTTTTAAAGTTGAACGCGAACAGAGTCTCTTGATGACGGCGGGAACAGCTGTCTGCGGTGGCAGTGCGATGGCAGCAGTCGCTCCTGTCATTAACGCTTCTGCACTTTCCATGGCCGTGAGTATGAGTGTGGTTTTTATTCTCAATGCTGTGGCGATCTATCTCTTTCCACCACTGGGCCATTGGTTGCAGCTCACGCAAGAGCAGTTTGGACTTTGGTCGGCACTGGCCATTCACGACACCAGCTCTGTACTAGCCGCCGCTTCTCTCTATGGAGAAAAAGCACTGGAACTCGCCACGGTAACAAAACTCACGCGCTCGCTGTGGATTGTCCCTATCTGCTTCGTGCTCGCTTTATTCTACAAATCATCCCGTCGCAAAAAAATGCAAGTGCCGTGGGTGATTGTGGTTTTTCTCGCCGTCTCTACTCTGTTCACCTTCGTGCCGGCGCTGGCCGTCTGGCGACCGCAAACACAAATGCTGGCGAAGATTGGCTTTGGCCTGACACTTTTTCTTATTGGCCTACAAATGAATAAAGACAACCTCAAGCAAGTGGGTTGGTCCCCACTCGCTTTCGGATTGTCGTTATGGATTGTTGTCTCAGGAATGAGTCTTCTGCTCGTGCAGCTATAGCTTGTACGCTAAATCTTGAATGATGTTTCCCACCGCATAGGGCACGGAGTACGGACGACGCGACGTCGATGACGAGTCGTGACCGAAGCCGAGCTTGTGTGTCCATTCATGAAACACGTTTCGCGCTACTTCTTCCGGGTCATAGGCATCGAAGTATTTGCGGTTCATCCAAATCTTCGTTGTGTTCGCATAGGTGTAGCCCACCGTGCTTGTAGAATAGTTCGCGTAGAGTTCGAGCTGCAGATCCATCTGATTATCGATCACCGGTAGGAGCGTCTCTTTGCCATCCAAAAACTTTTCATAGATCTGTTCATTGGTGAGACCGTTGCTGTCCACGAACTGCTTCACGCCCTGGTAGGTGTGGTTGAGTACGCGGTCACGAAACTCCGTGGTCCGCACGATCTTCTGAATGAAGCTCAGGGCCTGCTGGACCTTGTCGATGTCGGCCGACTGGAAATTCGTGAAGCTCACACTGGCATTGAAAAGAGCTGCTTTCGCAGGAACATTGGGTCCAACAGAATCATCTGGTGGAGTCACAACAACATCATCGTCATCATCCGGAGTGGTGTCGTCACCACCTGGATCAGGAACTGGGCATTCGGTTACAGTATTGCCTTCCGTGTCTTCAGCTTGCGCTGTTTGACCGCAGGAATCTGTAGTTTCTGGGGGATTGCAGGACGCGAGAAAGAGACAGAGCGCGAGCAGTGAGAGAGTAGTCTTCAAGTGGCACCTTCCTTGGTTCCATCGTTGAAGGATGTCCCTCCCAGAACATCCCGATAATCTTATTATTATCGCAGTGCATTCACATTTCTAGGAAGACATGGAGATTTATGCCTTTACGCGTCAAAAATAGTTCGCTCGGCCGAT
>JBEIPE010000154.1:0-6868 GCA_040377215.1 Halobacteriovoraceae bacterium | reverse complement strand
GCTAGGACTTATGAAGTTTGGTGGATTGTCTGAACAAGAAGTCGCCAAAATTTCAGACATTCTCAATGGGGGAAGGGATTCCCTTTTCCATTGAGAGTGATGCGGACATGCATGAGTTCAATACGACCTCCATGCAAAACAATCTCCGCCACTTCACACCACCGCAAATCTCCACGCACGTTTTAGCCATCATCATTGAAGATGAGGCGTTCCCAAAAATCTCAGAAAACGCGCGAGCGAAGCTGCTCGATTTCGGCATCACCGATCAGGCCCCAGAAGATTTTCAGCCTTTCACTGGAACTACGATCCATAAGGAACTGGTGGAAGGTCCAAGACGCATGATTGGCTTTAATCTGAAGCATCAGCTCATTGCGGGGCTTATCCTGTTCGTCGTCGTTTATTTCCTCAAAAACTATCTCAAGTGACCATCAAGCTCTGACTTTGGGATGTCATTCGAGTTCTGCAAGAAATTGAGAAAAGCTTTGAGCGGCAAAGATGGATTGTCTTGCGCCCACGTGCCATAAATTTTCAAGTGTGCTGAATAGTCTTCAAAGGGCACGAACTCGGCCTCAGGATGATGCTGCGAGGACTTTTTGGTGATTAACATGATGCCATTATTTTGAGTGACGAGTCTTCCGCATGATTCGTGTGTCTTTTTATAATAAACACGCGGTTTGATGTCGCGACTGAGTAAAAGCGCTAAGAAATCTTCCTGGAAACCCAAGTGTTCGTGTTTGCCATGAAAGATCAAGGTCTCGCCACGAAGATCGCTGAGCTTGAGCTGCTTTTTTTGGGAAAGACGGTTTTCCTTAGGAATAAGAAGGCCCAGCTCTTGAGATTGAACTTTAGTTCGGCATATCCAGGTCTCAGCAAAAACATTCGCTCCAAAGTGCAGATCAATTTTGGCTTCTTTAATTTGTCTGCGAATTTGCGACTGGACCACTTTAGTTACACAAACCTCGATATTGGGAAATTGTTCTTTGAATGAACTCAGAATGCGCGGAAGGGCGGTGTGAAGCGCCCCATGATCCATAGAGATAAAAATCTTCCCGTTGCGCGTAGGCTTCAGCGTTCGGACTTCTTTTTCTAACTGAGATATCTGGTCGAGCAGCTCGGTGCCCTTCTTGAACAAATGTAGGCCTGCACCTGTCAGTTGAACCATACGTGTGGTACGCACAAAGAGCTTCGTATCAAGATCTGCTTCGAGCTGAGAGATGAGTCGCGTGAGAGGAGGTTGAGTCATACCCAGCCGATCGGCCGCTTTCCTGAAATTTAACTCTTCTGCGACCACCACAAACGCTCTAAGTAGCCTGGTATCCATTGATACTCCCTGGGTATCAGTTACGATACCGACTTTGAAATTATCGCTTCTTTAGATGTCTCATATAATCTCATTATGAGCAAACTCATCAATCGTCGGAAAATGTTACAACTATCGGCCATCACTCTCGTGGGGCTTTCGGGCCTTCATGCGAAGGAGAGAAAAAATATGAAAAGTTCCTATGACATTGTGATCCTAGGTGGTGGGCCCGCAGGCCTATCTGCTGCTCTCACCGCAGCGAGGGGTCATAGAAGTATTCTGGTGATTGATTCCGGTCAGCCACGCAACGCTCCAGCCGAGCATATGATGAATTTCCCTTCTCGCGAGGGCACCCCGCCTTTTGAGTTTAGAGAATTGATTAGAAAAGATCTCAAGCGCTATCCCCACGTTCATTTTCGTCAAGGCAATGTCGAATCAATTGTTAAGATGGAAGATGGCTTCTTGGTTGATCAAGTTCATGCCAAAAAAGTTTTACTCGCCCATGGAGTGAAAGATATTCTTCCAGCTATTGATGGTCTGAAAGAACTCTTCGGAAAAAGTATCTTCCATTGCCCTTATTGCCATGGCTACGAGCATAGTGGTGCGGCCATGGGAGCCGTGGGTCCTGTTGAATACGCTAATCACATGGGTCATCTGGTAAAAGGCCTCACTCCGGATGTAGCGATCTTCACGGATGGTGGGGATCTCGCAAGTTTTCCTGGAGCCACTGTCTACAATCAAAAAATTGACTCCTTCGTACGAATGGGAACAAAGCTTATTGGTGTCAAACTTGCGAATGGTGAAGTGATCAAACGTGACTATCTCTTTATGAAATTCGCCCAAACCCTCACAAGTGATTTAGGAACTAAATTAGGCTGCGAACTCACTGAGCACGGTCATTATAAAATTAATGAAATGGGACAAACCAGTGTCCCGGGTGTTTTTGCGGCCGGTGACTGTGCCACACCGAAACAATCAGTACTGATGTCCTGCGCTCTTGGGCAAACTGCTGGAGCTGCGATGAACGCCATCATCCTGATGGAAGGCGCTCGCTCCTAGGAAGGAAACTTTTCAAAGCGTTTGATTTTATCAAGCCCTTGTTCCCAGTTCCTCTGACTCGCGCAAAACACATGGGCATCGGGATGCTTCGTGACTTCTGTGTCGAGGCTTCCCGCGGGTACCACCAGGAGTTTGCCGCGCATCTGCACGTTCGGAAGTGCTGATCCGCATTCCACGCAAAAGCTTTTCACGTGTCTCGTACCCGCAAGATTGAAGGTCTTCACCTTGTCTTCGCCGCTAATCCATTGAAGCTTCGCCGTTGTCGAAAAGAGGTTCGCCCCGTGCGCCGAGCCGGTGTCCTTCTTGCAGTAGTTGCAGTGGCAAAGGAAGAAGCTCTCGAAGTTACCAATGACTTCGAATTTGACCTGGCCGCAGAGACAAGAGCCGTTGTGAGTGGTTGTCATGCTAGTCTCCCGCAATAAAGTATTTAATTTTCCATTCGCCAGCGATCTTCTGGAAGATCACGCGGTAATCAGTTGCACTGCGAACCATTGATTTTCGAATGTGGCCAACAGGCATGTCCTTAAGTGTCACTGCATACCAGTCTTTTGATTTTTGTTCCGGAGCAAGTTTGAAAATGCCATAACCGGCAGGGATTAACTTCTTTGCCTTCATGAAAGGTTTCTCGCGAACGTGGACGTCTTTCTTGATAACGACGACGTGTTCAGTGGAATCATATTCAGCGGGCCAATTGGCGTAAAGGTAGGGACAGGAGAAGTTCGCGGTGTTGCCCACGCAGCCTAGAGCAAGCGTCGCCTGAAGATCGGACCAGAACGCCGATTTTTTATCAGATAGTTTATAGTGAAGACTAAAGCCTTCGATGGCCGTTTTCTCTTCGTTGACGCCAAAAGAAAAACCCACATCAGTCGAGAGCATCTTTATTATTTCTGCTTCATTCTTCTCAGAAACAGCTTTCATCAACCTAGCTTTGAAAGTTGCGAATGAGGTATCAAGATTAGATTCGTCCACTGGTTCAAGCTGAGCCACTTGGGCTTGCACAGTGTAGGAGAGGGCGATAAGCAATAAGAAGAGGATGTTTTTCATATTGAGATTATAGCGGCTAACTGATGCTTTTGGCCGCAATCTGAATCGCGGCCATAAGTTTCTTTACGACTGGTGTCTGATAGCTCCAGTGATGCAGATACAGCTCACGCTCGTAGGAGTTGTCTTTATCAAGAATAACTAAGTCTTTTGCTTTGAGCTCTTTCTGAATTTCCATCAAGGGCTGAAGTCCGTAACCATAGCCTGAAATCAAGGCTGATTTAATACCTGCAATTGAGGGAATTGTTGTTTTGGGATAGCTCGCAGAATAGTTGAAATGTTTTTTAAGGTAAGCAGTATGAAGATCGTCCCTTTCATTGAAGACGATGGCCGGGAGCTGACCAAAATCAAGCTTCGCCAATCCTTTGCTGGCGTAGTTTTTTTTGAAATCAGGATTGGCCACCATGACATAGGTCATCGTGCCGAGCTTGATGCATTCATGATTGGAGACTGGGGTTTTAACTATCCCGATAGAAACATCGACTCGGCCTGATTTGAGATACTCGAGTGTGTATTTCTCATCATCAATGGTGATGTCGAGGTGGAGTTGTTGGGCGATGTCCTTGTTCTGTAGCACTTTCTTAAACCAAAGCTCTAGTGAGTCCACGTTCATCGCAATCCGCACGGTGGGTTTTTCATGCGTTGGAGTGATGCCATCGAGATTGAGCGCTTCTTCCAAGGTTAAGACCTTGCGGTAGTGAGAAAGAATCTTCTCTCCAAGCTCGGTGGCGCGGTAGGGAAGCTCTCTAATGAGAAGTCTTTGGCCGAAGTGAACTTCAAGTTGGTTGATCCTTTGTGAGATCGCCGATTGAGTGACGAAGAGCTCTTTGGCAGCTCTTTCGAAGTTCTGATTGCGGATAACTGATTCGAGTGACCTAAGTGCGACATAATCCATTTCGTCATTATAAGCCAAGCTTATGGCTCATAAAAGTTATTAATTTTATTAATTTATGTCTCAGCGATAAAATCGCCCTATGGAAAAATCACCTTTAGTTTTTGGTCTTATACTTCAATCAAGCATGATCCTGGCCCTCGGGGCGCAGAACCTCTTTGTCCTAGAAAAGGGGCTCCTGCGCGATAGGTCGTTCTTGGTGGCCGCCATTTGCTCGGTGTGCGATGTCTCGCTCATTATGCTCGGCGTACTTGGCGCCGGGGCGTTCTTTGCTCAAAACGAGACTCTGTCGATCGCCCTTAAAGTCGCCGGGTCTGTTTTTTTGTTTAAGTATGCCTATGACAAGTTTCGTGAGGGCGGAAGCCTTGCTCTTAAGACTACCAAGCTGGATTTGAAAGAATCCTCAATTCGGAATATTCTGTTTTCCACCCTCGCGGTGAGCTTGCTCAATCCCCATGTCTATCTGGATACCGTGGTGTTGATTGGGGGATACTCAACTCAATACGCTACGACCCAGGAGCGAGTGAACTTTGCCATGGGCGCGGGCCTGTTCTCTATCATTTGGTTTTTCTCACTGAGTTTTGGCGCGAGCTACTTTAGTGATGCCCTCAAAAAGCCCAAGACCATGAAGATTGTGAACTATGGAGCTTCGGCCATTATGAGTTACTTGGGAGTGGGGTTGTTGCTGTCGATTTAAATCGTCAAGTATAGGTGGATTATGCCTCTTTAACAGAACGCTAACCTCTGTAAAATTTAGACATGAAAATTTATTTTACGCTCATTACGCTCCTTCTCTCTGTCGTTGGAACCGCCTCAGCTGCCATCAGTTTCCCTAGTAGTGGTGGCGGTGGTGCCAAGATGGGTTTCTTTGGATCCGTTGCGATTAAGGGCAGTCTAGGAACCGCGAGCTCGAAAGATGAAGAATTTATCGCGAGTCGTGACTTTTATGTTTATGGAGCTGAGGCAACCCTCGGACTGCGCTGGGGGATGATCATGATTGGCGCGTCTGGTGAATACAATCTGTGGAAGCAGAAAACCAAGCCGTCCGAAGTAGATGATACCAATCTGTCTGGGAAACAGCTAAACCTATCGCCAGTTCTTGGTTTCGGACTAGGACCCTTCTTGCTACAGGCCAAGACTCCTATGTATTCAACAATGACACTCGACAAAAAAGACGCTTCCGACAATGAGGTCGTTTATACGGTGCCCTCGTTTCCAGCTTACACAGTACAATTGAACTACAAACTGGGCAGCTCAACTTATGTGGGGTTGGAGTACACGAGTATGACTTATGAGAAGGCGAAGATCGGTGGCGAAGAAGAGAAGCTAGACAAGGACTACCAACCAACGTTTAGTAGCTATGGTCTCGTCTACGGGTTGGTGTTTTAATGAAAAATCTATTCTTCACAGTACTCCTGGGAGTTACTCTCGTTTCATGCGGAGAAAACGGTGGGGTAGCGCCCGGATCAGCATCTGTTGACTGCGATATCTCAGTCGCTGGCAACATGACCGCTAATGCGTTCGAACTGTTGCTACAAAATGGAGCCTCTGAAACTGAGCCTTACGTCATCTGCATTCCAGCGGGTGTTTCTGTAAACTCACCAGTGAGTGGTAACATTGATATCTCTTCAACCAATCTTTTGATTGTGGGTGAGTCTTCCTCGACGTCAAGTTTGACCAACGTTGTTCTGGGCAACGGTTCTTCTGTCGCATTTAGCAATCTGAAGCTAAATGGAGTGGGAGAGCCAGCGATTAATTCACCGATTGGTAATGGCGAGTTCGTTTCGACCAGTGTAACCGATTCAGTTGTTGAGTCCAATCGATCGGGGATTCGACTCACCCCTGGTGATGCGGGCCAGGTTACTCTTGCTGTTTCTGACTCAACGATTACCTCCGTGGAGTCGGGCGTTGTCACCACGGCAGGTCATGCGGGGACCGTAACGGCTTCCATTGAACAAGTGACAATCATTACCGGCGATCGGGCGATTCATGCTTCTAGTGGAAATGCCGGGCAGCTGAACTTTGACTTAGGCGCCAATGTGTATCGAAGCAGTGGGACCGGTGGGAGCGCGACGAATTCCATGAACTTTAGCGTTGGCGATGCGGGCCAAATTACTCTTGATAGCACGTCATCTACCCGGAGTACGGCTTGCAACGTCGCTGGTTCGACGGATACCTTCACTCAGGTCTATGGAACTTCTACGGGGGCGGCCGGTAGTGTTGGAGGCAGTTTCTCAATTGCAAACATGACAAATACGAACAACACAACGATTGGCACTTGTCCTTAGAAGAAATGACGGCGCTTGTCGGGTTATATTGACAATAAACCGACCAGTTGGTATATTTGTCTCATGGCCCGCCCCAAGAATGACCAAAGCAAAAAGCCCTCTCGTGAGCTTCTCCTAGAAGCTGCCACCGATGTTATCCGCACAAAGGGATATACATCCACCACGGTGGACGATCTTTGTGCCAAGGCTGGAGTGAGTAAGGGCACTTTCTTTCATAACTTCAGCTCTAAAGAAGAGCTCGGTGTCGCGGCCGCGAACCGTTGGTCAGAAGTCACCTCAGAGTTTTTT
>JBEIPE010000306.1:0-3472 GCA_040377215.1 Halobacteriovoraceae bacterium | reverse complement strand
CTTTGTCTGCTGGAAGGCGATGCAGCCACTCATTAAACGCGAAGGCGTCGGTGAGGCCTGGAAGCCTAAAATGCGCACGGACAACACCTTTAAGTATACGGCTCCAACCGGCAAGCTCTCGCGCTGGTGGACGTTGGAAAAAGAAGGCGGCTACGAGGTTCTTGTTAAAGAAAGTCCTTACGATCGTATGATCGTTCGTTACGCCACCACAAATAAGTGCGCGCCAGAAGTCGCTACCGTACCTGTGAAGGCACCGGTTGATGGTTTCACGGATGCCGAGTTAGCACGTACGCTCAAGACCTCTCAGGGCGGCGGTGTCATTTACTCATGGTCACCTTTCATGGATCACTCAGTTCGTGGAATCAAAACGATTCGCGAAGTCGCTGAAAAAAATAAGCTCACTTTGACTCTTGTTCTCGACCCGACCGTCAAAGAAGCGGATGCATTGAAGGCGCTCAAAAAAGAAGGCATCACTGGTGTGAAGCTCAGCAAGAGCCACAGTTTTGAGCTGCATAAGCGCAACACACTCATGCACTACCCAAACATTGTTATGTATAAAAACGGCCGCATGGTTGGGCCAATGGTTCCCGGTATCATGGGACAAACCACTTACTCCCGCGTAGTCGGGAAATACCTGGAGTAGCCCATGTTATTAATTACAATGATGATGCTGCTTTCTGGAAACGCGAACGCTCAAGGCGTGCCAGCAGTCTGTGCGATCGAGACAGATCTCGCGCAACGTCGAGTAGAGTTGGATTTTACTCCCGACTATTTCTTTAAGCCGATCCCTCGCCAAAACCCACAAGACAATCGCCAAGAAGTGTCAGTCATTTCTGGCAATGGTAACGTGGTGATGGATATGAACACAGGTGACTATCGCTCTGTACCGGGTCCGTTTGATGCGGTTCCAACTCCAGACGGTCATGTCGTAATCACGCCGGGCCTCGACTTCTTTGACCGCGATACCATCAGCCCGAGCGCGACACCGTTGCTCGCCGACGGCGATCAAGATAACTCCGACAACGTGTTGGATGGTGTTTATCACTCATCGGGTGTTCTGCCGGGAGTGGCCGCTCCGAAACGCACTTACCGTGTGATCACGGATACGCTGACCACGGGCGATGAGAGCATGAACACGCTGATGTACAAAGACTATGAAACCAAAATGGTGAACGGCAGTCCGAAGTTCACAGAGAACGAGCACCCACCGAGACCGTTGTGTCCGAACTTGGGTGATTCACCTTACAAGCTCCCGATGCTTTCAAAAGATGGCCAACAGTTGGCGGCCTATGATGTTGAAGCGGGAACAACAAAGATCTTTAAAATTACAAAGCAAGCGAATGGTACGAACAAGTGTACTGTGACTCGCGATTTGGGTTTTGCCACAGGTAAAGTGGAGTTCTCACCAGACGGTAAGAAGATCACATTTGCCTCTGATACGAACTCGACGGATCCGCAAGCGGTCACTTGGTACGCACAGCCAGAGTACTCGCAAAACTTTCAAGTTTTCGTTGTCGATCTTGAAGAAGACACGATTCAACGCATCTCAAACCAAGCATCGGGTAACTCATACTATCCGTCGTTCTGGCATGACGGCACAGTGGCCTACATGGAGCAAACTCCAGACGGCACATACAGCATCGTTCAGGCCCCGGTCTCAAGTGCACCGACCGTCAACTTGGCCTCAAGCGCTGAGATCAATCGCTGCAACACTCTCGGTGCAGATTTCGTAGCGGCCGTGGCCCTTGGTTCACTGTGGACTGATATCTGCCAAGGCGCTCAAGCACCAACCAAATCTTTGCAGGGCCTCGCGTTCACTCCGTTGTCACTTGATGGCAACAAATGTCGTGAGCTCGTTCAGCAACGTTGGCCGGCTTACAAACAGTCATTGAGTGCAGGACAAAAATCTTTGCCTTCTGTGACTCCGGATCTTCAGGCAGCATCACCAGAATTGCTTGCGAACTACCAGCAGCGCTTCATTGGTCTTAGTCAAAGTGCCGTAGCAGCGGCGTGTCCTGAAGACGGTTCAAGAAATGGCGGTGCGGCCGTCGTGAGTGCCAACCAAGTGGGCGAAGCGACCGTGATCAACAACCCGTTGACCATGTGTTTGCAGTGCCACAGCTCAGGTGGTTTGAAGTTTAACTTTGCTGAACCAGAGACACTTTCAGAAGAGAAAGATCGGATCTACACGGCCGTGGCCACAGAGCACATGCCATTGGGTGTTGACATGGCACCCGCTGACCGCCAGGCCATGTTGCAATACATTCAGAGTGCAATCCCGAGCCCGTAAATTTTTAGAATCCAAATAGTGCGTGGGCGTTGTTCCACGCATGAACAGAAAGCGCCTCTTCGGAGGCGTTTTTTATTTCTGCCACTTTTTTTAGAACATGGGGCAGATAAAACGGCGCGTTCTCTTTTCCACGGTGAGGAACCGGCGTGAGAAAGGGACTGTCGGTTTCAAGCAAGATGCGTTCGATGGGACACAGGCGAACAGCGTCGCGCACATTCTCGGCCTTAGGAAACGTCACCATTCCATTGAACCCAAGATAAAATCCACAATCGATCGCCACCTGCGCGAGCTCCATCCCAGACGAGAAACTGTGAACCACGCCCTTCTTCTTAAGTTGGGGAGCGAATTCTTTTAAGAAGGCGATCATGTCCTCATCAGAATCACGCGAGTGAATCACAATGGGTTTGTCAGCAGCGACCGCAAGCTCGAGCTGGGCGCGGAACCACTTGAGCTGCACGTCTTTAGGCGAGTTGTTGTAGTGATAATCGAGACCGATTTCACCAATCGCAACGACGCGGGGATGGTGAGCACGTGAACGAATGCGCTCTAGCACTTCGTCTGTCATGTCTTTGCTGTCGTGGGGATGGATGCCTTGGGTGCACCAAATTTGCGAGTGAGATTCGGCAAGAGAGATCACGGCGTCGATGTTTTCAGGATCAACGCCGATAGTGACCATCTTCTCGACCCCCGCCTCTTGGCACAGTCTTAAAGTCTCCTCGAGGGGGCGGTCTTTAAGATAGTCCAAGTGGCAGTGGGTCTCGGCGATTTTCATTTTTTGAGAAGCTCATCAAAGATGGCGTGGAAGTGAGGGTTCGGAATCGAACCCTCAATCTTCTTGCCGTTAATGATGATGGTTGGAGTACTGCGAAGATTAAACTTCGTAGCGCCGTTGATCGAGGCCAACACAGCATCACGAGTGGCCTGGCCTTCAAAACACGCCGTCAAACCATGCTTATCAGCGATGGCCTTGAGTGAATCAAGATCAAGCTTCTCTTGGTTGGCGAAAATCTCATCGTGCACTTCATTGAACTTAGCAGGATCGCAGGCCGCGAGCATGGCCGCACGGCAAGCGTACTGGTGCATGGCGCTCTTAACGCTTGAGTTACACGCGCTATCGAGTGGGTAGAAGAAATACTGCACGTTGATCTTGCCAGCGTAACGACGCACCAACTGGGGCATCTG
>JBEIPE010000227.1:0-4769 GCA_040377215.1 Halobacteriovoraceae bacterium | reverse complement strand
TGCTGGCGTGGTTTCAGTTTGCTTGGGCCAAAGAAGTTCTCGCGGACCACGGTTTGTTGTGGATCACCGAGAAACCTTGGGACGATAAAATTGATGTACGCAGTTTCCCCCCGCAAGAGCGCAGCGCTCGTAAAGTGATGGCGTGGGTGCGTGCTTGATTCGTCCTTATCAAGCAAACGATCTTAAACAAGTCGAAGAAGTTTTTTGGGAAACCAGCGCGCGTAAAGAATTCGCCAGCGAAGAAGAGCGTCGCCAATTTCAACATCAGTACCTCGATGCCTATTTATCGCAGATTGCTTTTGTGGCAATCGAGGGTGATCAAGTGTTGGGTTATATCATCGCTCAGCGAGATATACTGGCGAGTGAGGCTTCTTGGGCCGCGCACCTCGCACTATTCAAAGACTGCTATCAGCAGTACCCGGCCCATCTTCATATTAATTGCCGCGCTGCGTCGCAAGGCAAGGGCTTAGGGGGCCAACTCTTGGCCGCTCTCGAGCAGCATTTGGCCGGTTTAGGTGAGCCAGGTGTTCATCTGATCACGGCGGCCTCGGCCCGTAACGTAAATTTTTACAAGAAATACGGCTACTTAGAAGTCGCTTGCCGACCTTGGAAGAATGCCGAGTTGCTATTACTCGGTAAGATTCTTTAAGGCTTTCAAAGTTTGACACAAAACGTCGAACCTAGATATTCTTGGCCTGAATATAACAATAGAGAACTCCCCATGACTAAAAAGCAATTTTGTTTTTTCGTGATTTTGTCATTCGTTGTGTCTGCCGCTTTTGCGCAAACCACGATCATCACGCCGACCGCGAAGGTCCTCCAGCGCCTCAGTTTCAGTGACGATATGAACTGGGAGAATATGGAGTTGGCCCTCACTCGCCAAATCGAAAACCTCGCTCAACGTTCTACGCTTAATCGCAAGATCAAGTATGGGGCCGATACCTACACGATGAATGATCTCAAATTGTCGGCCGAGCTTTTCTTAGAGTTTATTCAAAAGTACAAAACTTGTTTGAGCGATGGCGGGGCAGAATCTGTGTGTTCAGCACAGATGAGCGACGCGATTAATGATCGCTTCAATATCTACCGCCCAGTTACGAAGAGTTCTGAACCAGGCCATGGCACCTCAACTCCAAGTACCTTCACTGCTTACTACTCACCTGATTTGAACGGTTCTTTAGTGCAAGATGCGGATCATCCTTATCCGCTCTACGCCTTGCCGGCTTCGGCAGCTGATCGTGTGCTCTCTCGCGAGAAAATTGATTTTGATGGAGCACTGGCCGGTAAAGGTCTTGAGTTGGTTTGGATTAAAGAGTCACTATACGACATTTATCTTTTGCACGTTCAAGGTGGAGGCCGTGTTCGCGTGCCGACTCCTGAAGGTGAGAAGATGTACTACGTCTCTTACGCTGGTGAGAACGGTTTGAGCTTCAAGTTCGTTTACCACTACATGGTGGCTAACAACATGCTTGAGGTCGGTAACCGCGGTGTCGATGCCCAGCGCACGTACATCGAGGCGAATCCATCTAAGGCCCGTGAGATTTTCGCGTCGAACCCGTCTTATATTTTCTTCAAGTTTACGGACTCAGAGCCTTTGGGCGTCGACAATATTCCGCTCACGCAAGGTCGCTCGATGGCGATCGATATGACGGTCTACAATCACTCAGGTGCTATCAGCTTTGTGCAGGCCACGCGTCCGGTAAAAGACGATGAAGGCCGCACCGTATTCAAGCCCTTCTCGCGCTTCTTCATGGCGCAAGATACGGGTGGGGCCATCAAAGGCAATGCACGTGTCGATATGTACTTTGGCTACGGCGACGAAGCTGAGTTCACGGCGTACAACACCAACGTGCGCGGCAAACACTTCTTCTTGGTTCGTAAGAAGTAATCTACGCCGGATTGGCGGAATCAAAAAACTTCATCTCGAGTCCTGGATGGTCGCGCTTTAAGCGTGCCATCAAGGACTGTGGGCCAAACTTCTCGGTGGCATGGTGGCCGCCGGCGAAGTAATGGAGTCCGGCTTCACGGGCATCATGCCAGTTGTATTCTGAGATCTCGCCGGTGATGTAGGCATCCAAGCCAGCGTCGAGTGCCTTACTCCAGTCATTGTTTGCGCCGCCGGTGATAATTCCAACGTTGCTAATAAGCGCCTGGCCGTTACTAGTGGCCACTGTGACAGGATGCTGAAGCACATTCGCCAAGTGATTTTGAAAATCTGTGACCTTCATGGGAGAGGCCAGTTTTCCTTGAGCACCCAGAGGTTGCTTTTTGTGAAGAGCAAAGGGCGACAAGGATTGCATCCCCAAGGCCTGGGCCAAAGCCACAGCGTTGCCGACTTCTTGATGGCCATCGAGTGGCAGATGATAGGCGATGAGATTGAGTTCATTTTGCAAAGTGAGCTTGATCCGCTGGCCCCAAGCGCCGGTAATGGTGCGCGCACCTTGGTGGCGCCACAAAACACCATGATGAACCACTAAGGCATCGGCACCCCAGGCGAGCGCTTCCTTAAGTGAATCTTGCGTTGCTGAGACAGCAAAGGCGATTTTTTTGACGCGCTCCTTACCCTCGATTTGCAGACCATTAGGTGCGTAGTCGTCGAAAAGCTCAGGAGAGAGCAGCGTCTGAAAGTAATTAAGCAAATCTTGACGAGCAATCACCTGGATTTCCTTTTGCCGGAGATGACTAAATTCTCATACAATCATCGCGCATCCGTCAAAAGATCGGGGAGGTTCTCGTGAGTCAATTTAAGCCAGGTTTGGTCTACGGTCAGGCATTACAAGATCTTTATCAGCACTGCAAAGAAACGAAGTTTGCTTTGCCAGCTGTCAACGTCACCGGCACGAACACCATCAACGCTGTTCTCGAAACGGCGAAGTCGGTTAATTCTCCCGTCATCATTCAGTTTTCAAACGGCGGCGGTCAGTTCTACGCTGGTAAATCGCTAAAGCTCGAAACTGATAAAGCTGCGGCCTTGGGTGCGATCTCAGGTGCTCGCCATATCCAGTTGATGGCCGAGTACTACGGGGTGCCGGTCATCGTGCACACCGATCACGCCGCTAAAAAACTTCTTCCGTGGATCGACCACATGTTGGCGGCCGGGGAAGAGAATTTCAAAAATACTAAGCGTCCGCTGTTCTCATCTCACATGCTCGATCTCTCAGAAGAGCCGTTGCATGAGAACTTGGAAATTTCAGCCAAGTACTTCCGTCGCATGAATGCCATCCACACCGGCATCGAGATCGAACTCGGTGTCACGGGTGGGGAAGAAGACGGCGTGGATAATTCAGATGTCGATAGCTCGAAGCTCTACACTCAGCCCTCGGAAGTGTCTGAGGCGTTTGCTACTTTGCGTGAAGTGGGCAGCAACTTCACCATCGCAGCGTCATTCGGCAACGTGCATGGTGTGTACAAGCCAGGGAACGTGAAGCTCACGCCAAAGATCTTGAAGAACTCACAAGAATTCATTCAGAAGAAATTCAACACTGGCCAAAATGCAGTTTCGTTTGTCTTCCACGGCGGCTCCGGCTCAACTCGTGAAGAAATCCGCGAGACCATCGAGTATGGTGCTGTGAAAATGAATCTTGATACCGATTTGCAGTGGGCCTTCTGGGATGGCATCCGTGCTTTCTATGCGAACAAGAAGGATTACTTGCAAGGTCAGCTGGGTAATCCGGAAGGCGCCGATGCTCCTAATAAAAAATTCTACGATCCTCGTGTATGGCTCCGTCATGGCGAGGAAAGTTTTGTAAAACGTCTTAAACAATCATTCGAAGACTTGAACTGTCTTAATCGTAACTAGGGAGTTGCCATGCGCTTTTTGTTGTTAGCATTTTTGTTGGTTGGATCGTTGGCGCAGGCCGCTGATCGCCAGTTGGTCGATCTTATGTACCTTCCGAACGCTGGCACACTTTACGGTGAAACGGCTTTCAACTTCGAAGGCACTGAGTACAACATTAACAAAGCCGAGACTCAGGTCACGACTCACAACACGATCCTTTCTCAGGAATTGGGCTTTGGTTTGACTGATGCTCTCTACTTGGGCGTTCAGTATGAGCACCAACTCGCTGGCGAAGCCAAGACGAAAGGTGGCGACAGCGTTGATACTCTCGGCGCACGTAACCCAACTCTTAAAGCTACTTTCCGTGTAATGGATCAGGCGTCTGCGACTTATAATCTTGATGTTCGCGCAGCTTACTCACCTGACTTGTTCGACCGCGAAGGCAGCGACAATGATGAAGAGTTCACCGCTGCTCGTGGCGGTGCTGCTTACAAAGTAGGCGCACGCCTTGGCCAAAAGAACGGCACATCTCACTGGAACTTCGAGTTGAACCTCACTATGTTGGGCGAAGCTGAAACGAAGTTTGATTCTGACGAGAAAGGCACTCAAGACGCGAGCTTCGACATCGAAGTGGCGTACGCATTTCAAGAAAACATGCTCCCATGGCTCGACTTCCGCGGTCACGCTGGTATCACTCGCGTTGGCGGCTACGACACTGAGTCTTTGAGCGGCGGAACGGACGATTCAGAAGTGGATCCGAACTGGGTTGCCGACGTAGGCGTTAAGTTCCTCGCAAGTCCGATCAACGACACTCTTGTTGTTTACGCGGCGATGGGCGGCTTCTGGTCTAAGGGCTATGACATTGAAACAGCTGGCGATAAAGACGAAGTTCGTGATTTCAAGGGCTGGAAAGGCTCTGTAGGCGCGCTTTACCAGTTCTAAGCTCTATAAGTTTTACTCTCACCCGCCCCCGATTCTGGGGGCGGGTTAT
>JBEIPE010000015.1:0-22158 GCA_040377215.1 Halobacteriovoraceae bacterium | reverse complement strand
TTGAATGACCGGATGAGAATACTGCGTTTGGAATGAGCCGGTGTCTCGTTGGGTGGGATTGAGAGAGTAGTCGTAGTGGGCCTTGTGTAAATGCAGGCGTGCTTGAGGGAAAAGAAAATCTCCCTGGGAGTTTCCTAGTCCACCCACGTGATCAAAGTGCAAGTGGGTCACTACGACATCGGTCACATCTTCTGGATTGAGATTCATCTCTTGCTTGAGCACATTGAGCAGAGGGTCAGATGAACCAGTTATCGCAAAGCGCTGTGAGAATTTTCCATCGTGATAATCGCCAATTCCGGTATCAATCAAAATGACACGAGTGTCAGTCTGTATGCACAAAACGCGCAAACTTAAATGAATACGATTTAATTCATCGGCTGGAATTTGTTTTTCCCAGAGGGGCTTGGGGATAATTCCAAACATCGCCCCACCATCAAGTTTGAAAGTGGCGGGATGAAGCGCAGAATATTTAACCATAAGCTCACCTTTAAGAGTTATTGCCGGGTGCGATGAAATGCCTATAATGATTGGGTATTTCACTCATCATCGTCCAGTAGTAGTTTTCGAAGGAGTTCTCATGAACGTTCACGAATATCAGGCCAAAGAGCTTATGCGCGCTCAAGGCATCAACGTCCTCCGTGGTGGCGTTGCCGTCACAGCAGACGAAGCAGTAAAAGTCGCTGAAAAGCTCGGCGGAAAAATTTGGGTTGTGAAGGCTCAGATCCACGCTGGTGGTCGCGGCAAAGGCGGCGGCGTAAAACTTGCGAAGTCTTTGGACGAAGTAAAAAAAATCGCCGGCGAAATTTTGGGTATGACGTTGGTCACACCACAAACCGGTCCTGAAGGGAAAAAAGTATTGAAGGTCCTCATCGAAGAGGGCTGTGACATCGATAAAGAATACTACGTCGGTATCGTGCTTGATCGTTCACTCGGCAAGTTCGTGATGATGGCATCGTCTGAAGGTGGCGTAGAGATCGAGAAAATCGCTCACGACAGCCCAGACAAAATCATCAAAGCGATCATCGATCCTGCTGCTGGTTACACTTCTGCTGCTGGCCGCAAGCTCGGCTTCGGTATCGGCTTGAAAGGTGATCAGCTCACGAAAGCGAATAAATTCTTTGAAGGTCTCTACAACATGTTTATGAAACATGATTGTTCGATCGCTGAAATCAATCCATTAGTCACGACGAAGTCAGGCGATGTGATCGCTCTCGATGCTAAGTTGAACTTCGATGACAACGCTCTCTTCCGTCACCCAGACATCGAAGCGTTGCGTGATCCTTCAGAAGAAAGCGCGCAGGAACTCGAAGCAGGGAAGTACGGTCTTTCGTACATCTCTCTCGACGGTAACATCGGTTGCCTTGTGAACGGCGCGGGCCTTGCCATGGGTACACTCGACATCATCAAGCTCTTTGGCGGCAACCCGGCTAACTTCCTTGATGTGGGCGGCGGTGCGAACAAAGAAACTGTAGAGAAAGCCTTCTCGATTATTTTGCAAGACAAGAACGTGAAAGCGATCTTGGTGAATATCTTCGGCGGCATCATGAAGTGTGACATCATTGCAGAAGGCGTTATCGCCGCTGCCAAGTCACTCGGTGTGCAAGTGCCTTTGGTTGTTCGCCTCGAAGGGACCAACGTCGCTCTCGGTAAAAAATTGTTGAACGAATCAGGACTTAAGATCATCGCTGCTGATGATCTCGCTGATGCTGCGAAGAAAGTTGTCGCTGCTGCTGGAGGCAAATAATTATGGCCATTCTCATTAATCGCAACACAAAACTCATCACCTTGGGCCTCACGGGCAAGCAAGGCTCTTTCCACTCTTTGCAGTGCCGTGATTACGGTACGCAAGTTGTGGGCGGCGTGACTCCCGGCAAGGGCGGTCTCATGCACGAAGGCATCCCTGTTTTTAACACGGCGTTTGATGCTGTTAAACAAACTGGCGCCAACGCTGCGATGGTTTTTGTTCCACCTCCATTTGCTGCCGACTCGATCCTCGAATGTATTGAAATGGAAATGCCGCTTGTGATCGCGATCACGGAAGGTATTCCTGTGCAAGACATGATCAAAGTGAAGAACGCACTCAAAGGTTCTAAGACACGTTTGATCGGTCCAAACTGCCCAGGTGTTATCACTCCAGGCGAATGCAAAATTGGTATTATGCCGGGCCACATTCACATGCCAGGTCGCGTGGGTGTTATTTCTCGCTCTGGTACTTTAACGTACGAAGCGGTTTTCCAACTCACTCAACGTAATATCGGTCAGTCGACGTGCGTAGGTATCGGCGGAGATCCAGTCAACGGTACAAACTTCATCGACGTGTTGGAGATGTTCCACAACGATAAAGATACTGACGCAGTTATTATGATCGGTGAGATCGGCGGAAGCGCAGAAACAGAAGCTGCTCGCTGGATTAAGAAAAATTTCAAGAAGCCTGTGGTCAGTTTCATTGCTGGCGCGGCCGCACCTGCTGGAAAACGCATGGGTCATGCCGGAGCGATCATCTCAGGTGAAGACGATTCTGCTGAATCAAAATTCAAGGTCCTGCAAGAATGTGGCGTTACAATCGCTCGTTCTCCAGCAGAACTCGGTCAGAAGGTTGCAGAAGTTTTGAAGAAAGTGTAAGTTTGCGCGCAAGCAACTAATTGAAGGAGCATTTATGGCCATCGAAAAAACACTGAGCATTGTTAAGCCAAACTCAACTTTGGATAACAACATCGGTAACATCATCAGCGTCTTTGAAAAAAACGGTCTCCGTGTTTCTGCGGCTCGTTTCGCGAAACTTTCTAAAGAAAAAGCTGAAGGCTTCTACATCGAACACAAAGAGCGTCCATTCTTCGGCGAATTGGTCACATTCATGACTTCAGGTCCTGTGATGTTGATGGTTCTTGAAGGCGAAAACGCAGTAGCAAAAAACCGCGAGCTCATGGGCGCAACAAACCCAGCCAACGCAGCTCCTGGCACTATCCGTAAGCTCTACGCAAAGTCTGTAGGCGAAAACTCAGTTCACGGTTCTGATTCATCATCAGCTGCTGAGCGCGAGATTGCTTACTTCTTCGAGAAGCACGAAGTGGTTAATCGCTTCTAATTCGCAGATACAGTTAAAATAAAAAGGGCCCCTTCTGGGGCCCTTTTTTTATGGCTGGTTATGAAAGTCAGACTGCTTACAATAAGCCGGAGCGTCTTCACACTTCTCGGGTGTATCAGCGTAAGCGTTTTTGGCGCAATTATTGTACGACTGCACTTGCGACATACACGAGCCTGCCATGATCCGTTGCACGTGCTTTGGATGAATGAATGGAGTTGGGCCAGGATTCACATCGAAGCTGAACGTGCTCCCTGAAATCACATCGCCTAGCGCGGAATCACCCCAGACAACTTTTTTTTCCTGCAATCCGAAGTGGCAATCACGGGTGTTCGCCGTGATCGTTCCGCTGGCAATTTTCGCCATTGTTTCACGGCAGCGAGTGTCAGTTTCAGGGCAAGTACATTCAGTCGTGTTGCCAAAAACAGTCTGCCAGTCACTTGGGTTCATGTAGTAATCAACCATACTGAGCTTTAAGCCATCAGGTGAAAGCGTGGCCGTAAAAGGCTGCATGGGTGGAGTTGCATCTGTTGCGGGCCAGTCTTCTGTAGAAGTTCCTTCTGGAGACGTGCAGAAGGCGTTGCGGAATCGTGCTGAGGTCCTGTCGGCCCAACGTGGGGCTTTAAGAAAATCAACACGGCCAGGGAGCGCGATGGCCGTCGTGCAGTCCGGAGTGTTGCATTCGCAAGTCAGACGACGAGGGACTGAAGCATTGAAAGCTTGGAAAGTGTCTGCCATGACGTTGTTTTGACTTGGAACAGAACGACAAATATATCCATCGCCTTCCCCTGGATACTCATCGCAAAGACCCACAAGGTGGAGGATCTCGTGAACGATAGTGGGGCACCCGACATCGTGGGCGTAATTAGCTGCATTGGAGCGTACATCTGCAGCATGATCAATGGTGACGGTGTTGGCTTTGGGTCTCACGCCGATAGGCATGCGATTAGCTTCGGCCGGTGTGAGAAGATCAAAGATCATCGGTTCACCCGTCGGGCCTTTGATAAGCCCGCTCACCGCCTGCATACAGCCACGAGCGCGCGCCATCATGGTTGCCCCGGCCACGCGGGTAACCCCCGCAGCTAAGGCTCCTTCAGTTTGGGCAAAGTTGATATTCAGCGCTACGCGAATGCCAGCATCGCTCTTATTTAAGCTGTAGTTAATGGTATTACCGTGCGCGGCTGGGCCTGAGACTCGTTTCCATTTATTATTTTGCAAAGGCGCACACTCATTAAGCGTTTGTGCGTTTTCCGCCAGAGCGAGAAGTTGTTCTATGCCACTCTCATGAATTTCACAGGCAAGCGCCTTGCCGTTCGCTCCCCACACGATACGCTCGTAGGAACTCAATGTGCTGATGATCCTTGCAATCGCAGGTGTAGAAGGAGTGATGAGTGCGAGATTTTGCACGAGAGTGTTAATGCATTCTGCAGGGAATTCACTGGCGATAGTGCCATCCATTTTTTCGAGCGCCGTTGTCGCTTCTGCAAATTCCATTGTGTTGTTGGGAGCGACTCCTGGGCCTGGCAAGGGAGCAAGGAGCTCCGAACAGGAAGCTGTGTTGAGGGCCGCACGACGAGTGATCTCATCGGTTTGATTCTTGAGCATCTGGCCTCTCGCATTATCGTTTGTCATTAATGCGACTGCATCGTACGCAAAGCTTGCTGAAGGCAAAAAGCTAAGCAGGAGTAAGGTTCTAATCATGGTGTACCTTCTTGAAGCCAGCTAGCACTCTGACAGTAGTCAGGGGCATCGGCGCACTTGTTGGGATCCGTTTCGTAAGCGAACGCAGCACAGTTACTGTAGCGCGGAGTTGTCGTGGGACATGTTCCGCTGACGATACGTTCAAAATGCGCGGGTTGGAGCAAAGATGCGCCTGGGACTGCCGGGACATCGAAGCTGATAGTGTCTTCTGTGGCGGCACTTGCACGAGGAGTTGTTCCCCAATTGATGGCCGCTTTGCTGGTATAAGCAGGGCAGTCGTGGCCAACGGTTTCACGGGGGCCTTGCACGATGCGCTTGGCGGCCTTGCGGCACTCTTCTACATCACCCGAGGCGCATGAGCATTCATAGCGAAAGCCTTCTAGTTCGCCTTCCTCATCTAAAGAAAGTTCTTCAAAGATAACTCCGCCATCGTTAGTCGGGCTCAGGCGAATAGGGACGGCAGGGTAATTATTGTTATTCTGTTCAAGCCAGCTTTTGCGTGAACTGCGCGACAATTTTGCTTTCTCACAGTAGTTGTTGCGGAAGCGAATATTAGTGATCTGCTCAAAGCGAGGATAGCGTAAGAATTCTCGCGCCGCCGGACTTCTCTGGAGAGTTTCGCAAAGTTCACTGTCATCGCACTGGCAAGTCACACGACGAGGGACCGCGCGAGCAAATGCCGTCTCTGCGCTTTCCATGACCGAATCGAGGGGACCGCGTGCTCTACAGGAAAAATTATCTCTTCCACCGCTGTATTCATCACAAAGCCCAAGGAGATGAAGCACTTCATGCACTAAAGTGGGGCAAGGAATGTTTTCTTGATAGTTACTGGAGTTGCTACCGATGTTGCCAGGAGTGATCTTCACGACTTGAGCCGCTGGTTTGCGAGCAGCGTTCAGACCGAGTGAGCCAATCTCGTTTGGCGATAGGAGATCAATTTTAAGTTTTTTGCCGTTGGGGCCTTTGAAAGATTCGTTGGCGCCGGCCAAGCAACCCTTCGCACGATTCAGCATCTGCGCTGATGTGACAGAACTGTTGTTCATTTGGAAATCAACATTCAGAACGGCACGGAACTCATTGTCTTTTTCTTTGAAGAGTAAATAGTCGAGGTCGCGTCCGTACGCTGACCTGCCTTTAACACGTTTACCTTTGCCGGCCGGAACAGGGGCGCATTGGTCGAGGTTACGTACGGTGGTCATGAGGTTCGTGAGTTCGGCAAAGTCCGTACCTGGTGGAGTACAAGCGGTTTGAATTTGTGGGGCCGCCGCAACACTTGGACGTGTCATGTCCGCCAGTCTTTGCATCACTGTGTTTGTCGAAGCACTGCTCGGCAAACTGGCCAAGTTTTGCAACAAGAGATTCACACACGCTTGTGACATCAATGATTGAATGTTGCTGGTCATGTTTTCAATCGCGGCCACGGCCGTATGAAAGTGAATGGGTGTTCCATTTCTTCCTGGCAATGGTGCGAGCATTCGTCCACAATCACTGCCATAGCGTTGCAACCGTTTACCAATTTCTTGTGTCTGCTGATTCATCAAAGCAATATTCGCGTTCAGTTCCTCCTGGGTCAGGGCCCAGGCATTACCGGCAATGAATAGAAGCACGAAGAGTAGCTTCATGGACTACTCCAAGTATAAAGCGCCCCATTCACGGGCGAGGCAACGAGTAGGGAAGCGTGAGCTTTCACAAAAGAAGCGCGCATTGAAGGCTTCGCGTTTTACTTCTTTGCCGTCAGCGTAGAAGACGTAGTTCTTGCGGGCCTTGTCGAGCTCAACACCTTGAATGAGTTTCAAGGGAGCTTCTTGGAGTTTGGCGGCGATCTCTTCAAGGCGAGTGTAGAGGCTTGAACCCTCTTGTACCTTGAAGCCATTCACGCGGAAAAAAGGAGCGTGAGGTCGGTCATTGTTGTTGAGTTGATTGAAGCCACGGCCGATAGCACTTAAACGTTGATCGGCGGCCTTGATTTCGCTTTCGATCTGACTGAGTTCAGCAGTCACGCCCTTCAATGGGGCTGGATTTTGTACTGCGAATTCACCTAAGCGGGTGTCGACGTTGCGATCAAACCAGTTACTGGTTTTCTTGATGATCAGCTGGCCGCCCTCATCGTGGACTTCCATCTTGTCGGTTCCTAAGGAGGTCGATCGTTCCATCGCAAACTTCAAAGCAGCTTGAGCGGAAAGAGGGATAAGAAGGAACGCGAGAAGGAATTTCATGATGGCTCTCCCATAAAGACATAGGAGTAGACGGGTCTCACGACCCCTAAACTCCCCTTAACAACTTAAATAGTTTACCCGGGTGCAGGGGGGGGCAGAACCCAGGGCAAGAACGTCCGGACTAAACAAGTCGGAGATATCCAAGAGGGGGCCGTAATTATTACAGCCTAACTGGCTAAAATTGGGGGAGCGCGTTATAAAGAAGGGCAGCGTAATGTGTCAGAGGAATAAAGATGTTTAACCTAGGTGAGCATGTAGTTTGTCCCGGCCATGGTGTCGGACAAATTCTTAGTGTCGAAACCAAGAATATGGGAGAGGCCGTAAAGTCTTTCTACATTATCAAGGTCGTCACGAATGGCATGAAAGTCATGATCCCTACGGACAGCAAAGAAGGCGTCCGTCAGCTCGTTAATATTAACGAGATCGACAACGTTTTCAACTTGTTGGGCGACCATAATGTGAAGGTCGATAACTCCACTTGGAACCGCCGCCATCGCGAGTATAGCCTTAAAGTGAAGACAGGTTCTCTCATCGAAATCGCTGATGTTTTGCGCCAATTGCTATTGCTCAAGATGTCGAAGAAGCTCTCTTTTGGTGAGAAAAAGATGCTCGAGCAATGTAAGGACCTTTTGGTGAAAGAGATCGCTCTTTCTTCAGGGACTCCTGAGCCGGAAATCTCTAACAAAATTGACTCTTTATACAACTAAGCGCTTAGGGTAGGCTGTCCTCTTAATGAGGAGCCTCCTATGAGCGTTCGAGTTCGTTTTGCCCCATCCCCCACAGGTTATTTGCATATCGGCGGTGCTCGCACCGCTCTCTACAACTGGCTGTACGCGCGCGCCGTAGGCGGTACGTTCGTCCTTCGTATCGAAGACACCGATCAAGAGCGCTCGAAGCCTGAGTATGAGACGATGCTGATGGAAGATCTCAAGTGGCTCGGCCTTACTTATGATGAAGGTCCAGATAAGCCCAATCCTAAATACGCCCCTTACCGTCAGTCAGAGCGTCTTGATATCTACATGAAATACGCGCTCGAGCTCATCGAAAAAGATCTCGCCTATTACGACTTCACCACCGGTGAAGAGCTTGAGGCGATCAAAGCTGAAAACGAAGCGGAAGGTATTCACACTCACTACCAAGGTAAGTGGAAAAATCCCGGCATGAAACAAGAGGCCCTGGCAAAAATCGCCGCAGGCGAGAAGCCAGCGATTCGTTTCCGCGCGCCGATGAAAGACTATACTTTGAATGACAAAGTAAAAGGTGACGTCACTTATCCTGCGGATATGGTGGGGGATTTCGTCATTATTCGTTCTAGTGGTTTGCCGGTTTATAACTACTGCTGTGTCGTCGACGACATGCTGATGGACATCACTCACGTGATTCGTGGCGAAGACCATCTCAACAATACTGTTCGTCAGTTAATGCTCTATGAAGCTTTTAAAGCGAAGCCTCCGGTCTTCGCACATGTTTCTTTGTTGATCGGCCAAGACCGCCAGAAGCTCTCGAAGCGTCACGGCGCGACCTCCACGCATCTCTACAAAGATGAACATTACATGCCAGAGGCGATGTGCAATTACCTCACGCTCTTGGGTTGGTCGCATCCGGAAGAGAAAGACATCTTCACGAAAGAAGAAATCGTACCGATGTTTGGCCTTGAGCGTTTCTCGGCTCACTCGGCGATCTATGACTTGGTAAAACTTAAGTATGTGAACGGTCAGCACTTACGCAAACTCACGAACGTAGAATTGGTGACTCAGCTCAATGGCATTATTCCTGCTGGCCATGCGTTTCACGCTCAAACGCCCGCATGGAAAGAGCAGTGCGTGGACCTCCTGAAGCAGAAAGTGGATTTCATCACTGAAATGCAACCGATGATGGATGACATGATCTTCGATGAGAACGTCGCCATGACGGATGAACTTAAAGATATCCTTTCATGGGAAACTACACCGAAAATCGTCAGCTACATCGCTGCAGAAGTCGCCAAGATCGAAGGTTTTGCGTCTGAGGCCCAATTGAACGTGTGGTCTGAACATGCCAAGAAAGAACTCGGCATTAAGGGCAAACCGTTGTTCATGGGACTTCGCGCGGCACTGACTGGCAAAGGCCATGGCCCTGATTTGAAATTCTTGATCCCGCTCACACCTGTGAGTGTTTTGAAAAAGCGTGCAGCTAAGCTCGGAGCTTAATTATGGAATTGAAGATTCATAACAATCTGTCTCGGAAGAAAGAAACCTTTGCGCCCATCGAAGCGGGCAAAGTGCGTTTCTATTCTTGTGGACCGACCACCTATGACTTCATTCACGTAGGCAACGGCCGCGCACTGGTGGTGGGAGACCTCTTTCACCGTGTGATGAAATTCTTGGGCTACCAAGTGACGTTCGTGCGCAACTTCACAGATGTGGACGACAAGATCATTGAGCGCGCCCATGAAAACAAAGAAGACCCGATTAAGTTGGCCGCTCGTTTTGTGGATGAGTGCTTGAAGGACATGGATAGCTTGGGCATGTTGCCAGCGACCCATACGCCGAAAGTCTCAGACACCATGCCAGAAATTATTCGTATGATCGAAGAGATCATCACCAACGGTGCCGGCTACGTCATTGACGGAGAAGTCTTTTTCAACGTTGAGAAGGCGATTGATTACGGGAAGCTTTCGAAGAAAGATCTTGATGGTCTGCAGGCCGGTCAACGTGCTGAAGTTGATAAACGCAAAAAACATTCTTCTGATTTTGTTCTTTGGAAGCCGGCCAAGGCCGGTGAACCTTTTTGGGAATCACCTTGGGGCAAGGGTCGTCCGGGCTGGCATATCGAATGTTCAGCGATGGCGAAGAAGTTCCTCGGCGATACTCTGGACATTCACCACGGTGGCGTGGACCTGATGTTCCCGCACCATGAGAATGAAATCGCTCAATCAGAGGCCGCTAACAAAAAAACCTTCTGTAACTGCTGGGCCCACCACGAATTCTTGAATTTCGGCTCTGAGAAGATGTCGAAGTCTTTGGGCAATGTGGTCACTACGCGTGCATTCATCGAAAAGTTCGGCGGGCAAGTGCTGCGGCAGTTGCTTTTGTCGGTTCATTATCGCGCTCGCATCGATTGGACGGACGAAGTGATTGAACGTGCCACGCAAGACGTGAAACGTATTCACGAGTTTGCTGTAGAGTTGCAGGGGCTCAGTGGATCAAATGTAGCGACTGATACAGCGGCCATGAACGAAGTGAAAGCCTTCATGCAAAGTTTCACCGAGGAACTGGCAAACGACTTCAACAGTGCAGGTGCTTTGGGTCAGTTCTTCAGCTTCATTCGATTTGTTCGTCGTGACCTCATGGGCAAGCCTGCCTCAGTTGAATTGGTCGCGGCCGTGAAAGAGGCGGTAGAGAAATCAAAACTCGCTCTTGGGCATATCGCTCATGATCCAGCGGCGATCTTGGCGGGGCTTGAAAGTAATAAAGGCTCTGGCGATGTGGATGAAGCCTGGATTCAAAGCATGATCGAGCAGCGCAAGACGGCGAAGGCGACAAAAGACTGGAAGCGCGCTGATGAGATTCGTGACCAGCTGAAAGCGAAGAATATCGTGTTACTAGACAATAAAGACGGTTCCATCACTTGGAAAATGCAATAACTGGGGTCAGTCTGACCCCAGTCACTGTGTAATTTTTTACATACTCTCACAACGCCTTGGACTCCCATAAAAGCGTTGTGATAATCACCACATACATTTTGTTCCACCAACCTTTCCAAAGGGAGTTCCATGAAAACTATGCTTTTCGTAGCATTGCTTTCGATTGTCAGCAGCGCCTTCGCTAGCACAATTGATAGCGAAACTGTTCGCTTCGACGGATCAAACAGCGAAGTATCTTTGCAGTTGAACGCAGAAGAAACTCGTACTGAATACCGTCGCGAAACTGTCGCACGCACTTGCTACCGCACAGTGCTTGCTGGCAACCGTCGCGTTTGCCGTCGTCCCACTCAGGGCGGCCCAGCTCAGTGCTGGAATGAGCCGATCTACCGTACCGTTCCGTACACTTGCTACGAAACCATCAGTGTTCCTTACGAAGTCTTTGAAAACTACGTTCAAGCCAACGTGACTATCAACTTCGGCGCAGTTCCTGCTGGCTTCACGCCTGCTGAGAACGTGACAGCTCAATTGAATGGCGATGTACTTACATTGCGTTCAACTGGTAGCAAAACTTTGTTGCTCGAACTTGCTGACCTTCAGCAGACTCGCGGCATGAGCGGCAACATCGAGCAGATCAGCGCTGTAGCGACTGTGAAGTTCCATGATGCAGCAGCAGTGAAAAACGCTCTTAAGCTCAGCAACGCTTCAATCAAGAAGGGCGTGATGACTTACAACTTGGGCCCGATCGCTGGCGTTCAAGTCGCTCACTCTTTGAAAATCGTCGACAATCCATTGCTCGGCGGAAGCACAACATTGTTCGACGCTGAGTTGGGCACTGAGCTTGCTCGTGAAGAGCGTGGCAATACAACGGAAATGACAATTGCATTTAAAGACGTCCTCGGACGTGACCTCGGGGCTGGCCGTTATAACGTAACTGCAAAGGCTTTCTTCAAAGCTGGCGTATCGGTTATGAACGCAGCCGAGTTGGGCGATGTTTCTGTTGAGAAGTCGATTCTCTACAAAATTCGCTAGAAAAACGTCTCAATCGTTTTTCTTTTTAGGGCCGGCTTTTGCCGGCCTTTTTTTATGGGCTGAAGTCGGGGACAACGAAGACGTGGAAAGGGGCATCGAGGAAGCCGAGCCCGATACGTTGAACTTCAGAGCCTGCCGGAGTGACTTCTAATACGTAATCAAAAGTATTATCCGCCACGAGGAAGTTGCCGTTCTTTTTCACCGCGACTCCGCGAGGCACAGCAAGCAGCCCTTGGTTGTTACCCACCACATGTTGATCCAGTGTGAGATCTGCATTGTAGAGGGACAGATAATCTGTAGCAGCGCCTTCCCAAGAAACGAGAAATTGACCGTTGGAGAGTTCGGCGATTCCATGAGAAGCCGTTGTCCCCGCCGGTGCGGCCGCTGTCGCTGATGCAGCAAAGACTGCGATTGAATCAGGGAACACACGAATACCGGTCGTACTTGAGGCGGTGGCAAATCCGCCGCCTTCAAGGGCGATGAGATTTTGAACGTTAGTCGTGACCGTTGAAGGCCACACACCTGCGTGAGTCTCGCGTATTCCGCTCTCAGTCGTGCGTTCCATGGAAGTGGTTTCAGACACGATGATGTCTCTTGAGTCCATGAGTTGGATGGCCGTACGCATGGTTCCAGTGATGTTGACGTTGTTAATCAGTACACGCTCAGTTCCATCACTCACTGACACGGCCACCACGCGATCGGGAGTTCCGTCGACGGAGATGAGGACTTCATTGCTCGAGTGCATCCATCCGATGCCAGCGACGGTTTCTGAAGCCAGAACGGTTCTCCAGAGTACACGTTTATAAGTTCCGTTGGCGTCAAACTGGATGACCGAATCTAGCACGCTGGAAGAGACGAGGATGTCTCCGGCCGCTACATAAAGTGAGCTGCTGGTCGGCTTGGACTCTTCCGGGAGGCAGGAGGTCAGGAGCAAAAGGAGAGGTAAGATGAGGCTCTTCATCGGACTATGATACCCAAAAAATCGACTCGAGTTATTAAGGAAATCTTTACCGTTTGGCAAAACATACCAGCACAGGCCTATTATTAAGAAGGTTAAAGGAATATCCTTGATGAAAATAGTCGGCCTAGTCATTTTATTGCATGCGTTTTCTGCTTGGGGTGCCCAGGATGCGTACATTAATTTGTTCGGTGGTTGGGCGGCCCATAATCAAGACTCTTTTGAAGATTCCAGCACGCGCCCTACAGGTTTGACTTACGGGGCCGGTATTGGCCGTCGGATGGGTTTCTACGAGTTCGAACTCAATGCCAGTTCGGGCAAGCTCACCGCTGATATTGAGCACGATGGCGAAGGAAACACGCTGGTTCAAGAGCAATTTCAAGTAACGCTCGCTCTCAACTTTTATCTGCTTCGCCATCTTTATGCACGCATGGGTTATGCCATCACCAGTATTGAACAGACGACGCAGACAAAAGTGTCGGGCGCTTCTGGCGAAGGTCTCACGAAAGAGTATGGGCTAGAAGATGTGAAATCAGATGGCCTGGTACTAGGTGGCGGTTGGGTGTTCGGTGACTTCTCTACGGTGAAGTTCTACGCGCAGTACGAGTACTACATGATGCCCGATATCAAGGCGACTCAGCATCTTATGAGCGCAGGCATGCGGTGGTTCTTCAACTAGTTCCTTATTATATGCGTTGTCATCTACGTCGCTCAGTTGTGCGGCTTACCTATAGTAAGCCTCCGCCTTCGCTCCTCGATTCCTAGCATCTGCCTATTTATAAAAGGAACTAGCGCAGCTCTTCGTAGGTCTGCGCTTTATTCACCAATTTAATTTCCTGCTCGCCTGTCACCAACACCTCAGCGGGTTTCCCGCGTAAATTGTAGTTCGAGCCCATGCTAAATCCATAAGCTCCGGCATCTGATAAAATAAGCAGTTCGCCAGCTTTCATTGAAGGCATGGGACGTCCGTGAGCAAAACAATCGGTGCTTTCGCAGATGGGTCCAACCACATGGGTGGCTAATTTTTTTCCAGACGACAACTTGCCAGGAACGAGATCGTGAAACGCATCGTAAATCGCAGGGCGCATGAAATCATTCATGCCGCCATCAACAATTAAGAAGCGCTGGTCTTCAGAAACCTTGTGGCGCAAAACCGACATAACGAAGAAGCCGGCCTTGGCAACAATGCGACGACCTGGTTCAAAAACCACTCTGATGGGTGGCTTTACTTTGAAGTGGCTGAAGTAAGAAGCGTCCAATGATTTTGCAACCAGCGCCATGTAAGTGGAGATTGCCGGAAGTTTTTTCGCTTCATCGGGATGATAAGCAACACCGAGGCCGCCGCCCACATCAAGAAACTCCAGCTGCTGAGGCAACTTGCGAGCTGTCTCTCCCATCGTCACAATCGCGCTTGCAGTCGCTTTCAAATCCAAGAGCTGGCTGCCGATGTGAATCGACAGGCCGACGAGCTTCGAGTGCTTCCAGTGCTTTTTGTCTTTGGCAGCTTTGATGATGTCTTTTTGAAGCAAACCAAACTTATGGGTTTTGTTGCCAGTGGAAATGTATTTGTGCGTTTTGGCTTTAACCATCGGATTCAGGCGGAAACAAATGCGTGCGGTTTTGCCGAGTTTCGCAGCGACGGCGTTGATGTGCTCAAGCTCTTCAATAGATTCAACGTTAAAACTGTAAACACCTTCTGGGCCACAAGTAAGCGCAAGCGCAATCTCATCGTTGGTTTTTCCAACGCCCGAAAAAACAATTCGTTCGGCCGGGATGCCTGATTCGAGAGCACGGCGAAGTTCGCCCCCAGAAACGATGTCAGCGCCCGAGCCTTCGGCGGCGAGAAGTTTTAAAAGTTCTTTATTCGGGTTGGCCTTCAGTGCAAAACACACCAGTGGCTTAGGTAGGCCTGCCATTTGCGCTTCACCAAAAAATTCTTGGTAGTTTGAGAGAAGAGTTTTTTGGCCATAGACGAAAAACGGCGTGGCATGCTGGGCGGCGATTTTTTTGACCGGCACACCTTCGATGCAAAGTTCACCTTTGTCGTAAGTGAGAGCAGGAGAGTTTAGGGAAATACCACGTTTTGTCGCCATGACTTAATATCCTCAGCTTGAGCGGGGCGCAGAGACCCCTGTTGCACGGCCCAAGTGAGCATGTCGTCCAACGTACAGAGCGGCAGAGCGCGTACATTACGTTTGTGAAATACCTCATGGGCCTGAGGAAAATTGTAATGAAAGAGACCCACCACGGCGAGGACTTTCATATTTTCAGCTTCGAGAGCATCCACCGCGGCCAGTGAGCTTTTTCCGGTAGAAATCAGGTCTTCCACAAGGAGGGTACGAGCACCGGGCGTGACCTGCCCTTCGATAAGGTTTTTACGCCCATGGTCTTTGGCGCTCGAGCGCACGTAAACCATGGGACGGTTAAGTGCGTCAGCTAACCAGGCCGCCCAGGGGATTCCGGCGGTCGCGGTTCCGGCAATCACATCAGGTTTAAGGTCTTCTTTGATCACCATATTCTTGAAGGACTCAGTGATAAAGCGACGTACATCCGGGCGTGAAATCAGCAGGCGATTATCGCAGTAGATAGGGGATTTGATGCCCGAGGCCCAAGTGAAAGGCTCTTCCGGGCGAAGAAACACAGCTTTTTCTTTGAGGAGTGATTCTGCAATTCGTGCGGCGGCTGACATACGAGCTCCTAAAAAAGTTCTTCCAAGGCCCGGGCCGGATCCTGCGCCTGGGTAATGGCGCGACCGACCACCAGGTAGTCAGCGCCGGACCGGAGGGCATCCACCGGAGTCATGAGGCGTTTCTGATCATGGGCCTCGCTACCGGGCGGGCGAATGCCGGGAGTGACACAAAGAAATTGAGATCCACAAACAAGTTTGATGGCCGTGGCTTCTTGCGCTGAACAGACCACACCGTGAAGACCAGCGTCGTGGGCCAGTTTCGCATAAGAGGTAACACATTCAATCAGACTGCCGGGAATGCGCAGTTCATTCTGCATCATATCTTCCGTTGTGCTGGTAAGTTGAGTCACAGCGATGAGGCGAACATCTTTGCGGCCTGAATCGTTAAGCGCCTTCCCAGCGGCTTTGAGCATGGCGCTGCCACCGGCCACATGCACGTTGAACATGACGGCCGGAAGTTGCAAAAGATTGCTCATGGCTTTTCCCACTGTGGTGGGGATGTCATGAAGCTTGAGATCAAGGAAAACAGAGAAGCCATGGGAGTGAATGAAGTTCACCGCTTTGGGGCCGTGAGCATAAAACAACTCCATGCCCACCTTCATTCCGCAACCACTGCCCTTAAGAGCGGCCGTGAGTCGCTCGATGTCCTTCCATTCCGTTTGATCTAGGGCGACAAAAACTTTGTTTTTCACATTGGACTCAAATCAAAAGATTGGCGTTCAAGGGTTTTAATCAAAGCATCCACAGTATCCAGTGAAGTCAGGCAGCAGATCCCACGTTCCACTGCGGCCCTGCGCATTTTAAATCCATCGGACTCCACATTGCGTCCGCGCGAGATCGTGTTAATCACCAGGTCACACTGACCTGCTTTGATAATCGCCAAGATGTCATTGGCCGCTTCTCCGATTCGTGCCACGACCTTGACCGGAATATTTTCTGCACTGATAAGTTTTGCCGTTCCTTCCGTCGCGACGAAGTTAAATCCTAAGGCGTGGAAGCGGCGAACCAGCGCCATGCCTTCTTCTTTATCTTTGTCGGCCACAGTCACAAGCACGGTTCCTGATTGAGGAATATTAATGCCCGAAGCGAGGAACGCTTTATGAAGAGCGCGCTCGTAGATCGTATCGCGCCCCATGACTTCACCGGTGGATTTCATTTCAGGGCCCAAGGCCGTTTCTACATCCACGAGTTTTGCGAATGAGAAGACGGGACCCTTCACAGCGATTTCATCCGTCTCAGCCAGCTGGCCGTGAACATAACCTTGCTCAAGAATAGTTTTACCCAAGATTGCGCGTGTGGCGACTTTCGCCATGGCCACATCAGTGACCTTACTCAAGAAAGGAACCGTGCGCGAAGAGCGTGGGTTCACTTCCAGCACAAACACTTCACCTTTATGAATCACGAACTGGATATTGATCAAGCCTTTGATCTGGAGTGCGAGAGCAATCGACGTGGTGAGCTGGATAAGTTTATTCTGCGTGCTCACATCGACGTTCTGCGGAGGGTACACCGCGAACGAGTCGCCCGAGTGAACACCGGCTTTCTCGATGTGCTCCATGATGCCCGGGATAAAGACCGTTTTACCGTCACAGATGGCATCAACTTCCATCTCGCGTCCGATCATGTAGCGGTCAATCAGAACCGGATGTTGTGGTGTGACCTTGACCGCGCGGGTGAAGTAATCCGTGAGTTCATCAGCGTCGTAGACGATTTCCATCGCTCGTCCACCAATCACATAAGATGGGCGCACCACAACCGGGTAACCCAAGATATTGGTTTTCTCGAGAGCTTCTTCCATGGAAGTCACTGTGTGGCCCAAAGGCTGAGCGATATTGAGTTCTTTCAAGAGTGCTTCGAAGCGACGGCGATCTTCTGCGCGATCAATGCCGTCCAGTGATGTACCCAAGATCGTGATGCCGGCATTGTGCAAAGGCTCGGCAAGGTTAATCGCTGTTTGACCACCGAACTGAACAATCACACCGATGGGGTTTTCTTTACGAATCACGTGGAGCACATCTTCTGGCGTCAGCGGTTCGAAGTACAGACGGTCTGAGATATTGAAGTCGGTCGAAACGGTTTCCGGGTTGTTGTTGATAACCACCGCTTCATAACCCATCTCACGAATCGCTTGGATGGCGTGAACGGTCGCGTAGTCAAACTCAATACCTTGGCCGATCCGAATCGGACCTGAACCTAAGACCACCACTTTCTTTTTGTCGCTCGGAAGAACTTCGTCTTCCGTTTCCCAAGTGGAGTAGTAGTAAGGCGTGGAACTTTCAAACTCAGCAGCGCAGGTGTCCACCATCTTGTAGACAGGGAAGAAACCATTCTTCGCACGCATCTCATGAATCGCTGGTTCAGTCATTCCGCTGAAGAGCGCGATAGCGCTATCCGCGAATCCTGATTTTTTAGCGCGCAGTAGAAGTTCCGCTGGAATCTTGCTGCCGGCTTCGCGCAATTCGCTTTCAATTAAAACAATCCGACGGATGCAGTTCAAGAAAAGAAAATCAATTTTGGTGCGAGAGTGAATGAGCTCTAAGGGAATCCCTTGGCGGATGGCCTCCGCGACAATAAATAAGCGCTCATCATCGGGGCGCTCCATACGATTGAGAAGTTCTTCGCGTGGACGGTCCTTAAGGCTTGATAACATCACATGATGCACGCCGATCTCAAGTGAGCGCACACTCTTCAAAAGTGCTTCTTCAAGCGTGCGTCCGATGCCCATGACTTCGCCGGTCGCTTTCATCTGTGTGCCTAAGCGGCGGTCAGCTTTGATAAACTTATCAAACGGCCAGCGTGGGATTTTACATACCACATAGTCCAAGGCCGGCTCGAAGCAGGCATAAGTTTTCTTTGTCACGGGATTGATGATTTCATCGAGGCCCAGGCCCAAAGCGATCTTCGCCGCAATCTTAGCGATCGGGTAGCCCGTCGCTTTAGACGCCAGCGCCGATGAGCGCGACACACGCGGGTTCACTTCGATCACATAGTATTGGAAAGAATCAGGATCAAGGGCGTACTGCACGTTACATCCACCACGGATATCCAGCGCGCGGATGATCTTCAGCGCGCTGGTGCGCAGTAGTTGGTATTCTTTATCAGAGAGGGTTTGGCTGGGAGCAAATACGATGGAGTCGCCGGTGTGCACGCCGACCGGATCAAAGTTCTCCATGTTACACACGATGATGCAGTTGTCTTTCCCGTCGCGAATGACTTCGTACTCAACTTCTTTAAAGCCCGCGATTGAGCGCTCGATCAAGCACTGGTTAATCGGGGAGGCGTTGATACCTGTGAGGGCCACCAAGCCGAGTTCTTCCACGTTTTTGGCAATGCCACCGCCGGTGCCACCGAGAGTGAAGGCCGGGCGAACGATGACTGGGAAACCAATCTTACGTGCGAAGGCCTGGGCTTCTTCTACTGTGTGAACGATGGCGCTATCTGGAACTGGCTCGCCGATTTTAATCATCAGGTCTTTGAAAAGCTTGCGGTCTTCGGCCTGATGAATGGTGTCGACTTTACAGCCTAAGAGTTCCACTCCGAGCTTATCAAGCACACCACTCTCTTTGAGTTTTACCGCGAGGTTAAGTGCGGTTTGACCACCGAGAGTAGGAAGCAATCCATCCGGGCGCTCTTTATAAAGAATGCGGGTGAGGAAGTCTTCCGTGAGGGGTTCGATATAAACTCGATCCGCCGTTTCTTTATCGGTCATGATAGTGGCGGGGTTACTGTTCACCAACACAACCTCCACGCCTTCTTCGCGCAAAGAGTGCACAGCTTGAGTTCCCGAATAATCAAACTCAGCGGCCTGGCCAATCACGATGGGCCCCGAACCGATCACCAAAACTTTTTTCAGATGGCTTAAACGTGGCATGGGCTTTCCTTATTTCATACTTTGGATAAATGCATCGAATAACCACTGCGTATCTTCCGGACCTGGGTAAGCTTCAGGGTGATACTGAACCGAGAAGGCCGGCAAGCTCTTGTGAGCAAGCCCTTCACAAGTCCCGTCGTTCAAATTCACTTGGGTGAGTTCAAGAGGTGAACTCCCGATGGACTCGAGTGTGACCGCATAACCGTGGTTCTGCGAAGTCATGTAGGTGCGGCCATTTTTAAGATCTTTTACCGGATGGTTAGACCCACGATGACCGAACTTCATTTTGGCGGTGTCGGCCCCGTTCGCCAGAGCGAAGAGCTGATGGCCCATACAAATCGCCATCAGGGGTACTGCTTCTTGAAGGGCGCGAATGACCGGCAGTGTAGGGAGTACATCTTTTGGATCGCCTGGGCCGTTAGAGAGCATCACACCATCGGGTTTGAATTTCATGATCGAGGCGGCACTTGAATCCCAAGGGACCACAACCACATCACAACCACGGCGTAGCAAAGAGCGGAGAATATTTTTCTTATAACCAAAATCCATCAGCACGACGCGTTTGCCTTCCCCTGGGAAGTGAATGGAGTGGCGAGTGGAGACTCGTGGGATTTGGTCTTTCGGCAATGGCTCTTTTAAGAGCGCCATGGCCTCTTCTTTGCTCACACTCGGGTTAGCAAACAAGGCGCGCATGGAACCGCGGCTGCGAATTTTTTTAGTGAGCAGGCGTGTGTCGAGTCCTTGAATCCCTGGCACTCCAAACTCTTTGAGGAGTTGAGGCAAGGAGTACTCTGAGCGCCAGTTCGAAGGTGTTTCGCAGGCCTCACGAACCACAAAACCTTTCAGGGCCGGCACCATACTTTCGAAATCGTCTTTGTTGACTCCGTACTGACCGATCAGTGGGAACGTCATCACCACGATTTGGTCACAGTAAGAGGGGTCAGAGAGAATTTCTTGATAGCCCGTCATGCCGGTATTGAAAACCAACTCACCCAGCATGGAAGTCGTTTTGACTTCCGCTCCGAATGAGACACCATCAAAGCTTTCGCCCGTTTCTAGCCACAGTTTCAGATTCATACTGAGTCCCTCTTGAGAATCCATTCGAGTATGCTCATGCGTACGAACACACCGTTTTCCATTTGTCTAAAAATTCGTGAAGCCGGTGCTTCCACCAGCTCGTCTGCAATTTCAATCCCACGATTCACCGGAGCAGGATGCATAATGATGGCGGTGGGTTTCATGCGGGCCGCACGAGCAGTGGTGAGTCCAAAGTCGCGATGAAAGGCGGCGTTGTCCATTTCGAGCCCTTCGTGGCGCTCGAATTGATTGCGCAAGCACATCACCGCATCCACATCAGGGATGACATGATCTAGTTTTTGCTTAGAACAGTTACCGGCCAACTGAGCTGGTAAAAATTCATCAGCGGCGCACAGACTCACTTTGATGCCGAGGCGTTGCGCCACCAGCATCATCGATCCGGCAACACGGCTGTGGCGGATGTCACCGAGAATTGCGATATGCAAACCTTCCAGGCGATTGAACTCTCTTTGGAGTGTAAAGAGATCAAGCAAACCTTGGCTGGGGTGTTCGTGTTTACCTGCGCCGGCATTAACCAGAGGTGTTCTGAGTTTGGGGCCCAGGGTTTCAAAGATGCGATCGTCGGCGTGACGAAGCACCAGGGCATCTGAACCGATGGCCTCGAGGGTGCGAAGGGTGTCGTAAAGAGATTCGCCTTTCTTCACACTAGAGTTCGATAGATCAAAGTTAATGACCTCAGCGCCTAAGCGTTTCGCCGCCATCTCAAAAGAAATGCGCGTGCGTGTGCTCGGTTCAAAGAACACATTGGCGACAACATTATGCTCGAGTACGCGCGGAAGTTTGGCAGAGGGTTGATGGAAAAAATAATGCGCCCTCTCTAGAAGGGCAAGAATAGTAGGAACGGACAAATCAGCGAGGGCAGTGAAATGCTTGCTCACAGGTCTCCTTGGAAGACTTAGACGATTGATGATGATTTTTCAGGGATAAAGTGGCGAATCTAGCAGTGACAAAAACGACAACGGGAGAGACAATCTGGCTCGTGCGAACAATCTGGATGGCAGGGCATCCTTGCATCAGAAATCCCTCTCTATGGGTTTTAGAATTTTTCCCACATTGCGAGGCCGCCTGACAAGGGCCAACGCTTAGGAATTTTCATGAGCGACTCGAAATTCAAATTAGTGTCAAAATTCAAACCCATGGGTGACCAGCCTGCGGCGATTGAGCGTTTGACCGAGGGATTTGCCGAGGGAAAAATGCGTCAGACCCTGCTGGGCGTGACGGGGTCCGGCAAAACCTTCACCGTCGCCAATATTATTCAGAAACTCCAAAAAAGAACTTTAGTCCTGGCGCCCAATAAGACGCTGGCGGCCCAGCTTTTTGCCGAATTTAAGGAATTCTTCCCGGACAATGCGGTGGAGTATTTCGTCTCTTACTACGACTACTACCAGCCCGAAGCTTACGTTCCCGGCACCGACACGTTCATTGAGAAGGACTCAGCGGTCAACGAAGAGATCGACAAGCTTCGCCACGCGGCCACGCGCTCTTTGCTGGAACGGGAAGATGTTATCGTGGTGGCTTCTGTGTCGTGCATCTACGGTATCGGGTCACCGGATGAGTACGGCGCCCAACGTCTGACGTTGTTCACGGGCGATAAGTGGGAGCGTGATGACTTCTTGCGTGCCCTGGTAGCGATTCAATACCAACGCAATGATGTCGATTTTAAACGCGGAACTTTCCGTGTGCGCGGGGATCTCGTGGAAGTCTTTCCTGCCCACGAAGACTCGCAAGTCATTCGCGTTGAATTCTTTGATGATGTGATCGATTCCCTTTCTTTTGTTGATCCGTTGCGTGGCCGTGTGCTGGAAAGCACCAAGCGTGTAGTCATCTATCCTTCTAGTCACTATGTGGTGGGTGAGACACGTTTGAAGAGCGCGGTTGAGACCATCAAG
>JBEIPE010000381.1:0-2404 GCA_040377215.1 Halobacteriovoraceae bacterium | reverse complement strand
GATGCAGGTTCCCGTCGTGAAGGCGTGGGGCTGTGACTTCTCTAAAAAATACGTTGATATCAACGCGGATTATAACTAATGAAACCTTTAGTGATTAAGCTCGGTGGAGCTGCTCTTTCAAACGTTGAAGCCGCTAGAAATGTAGCGGAGTCGATTGTTCTCCTTCAACAAGAAGGCCAAAGCGTCGTGGTTGTCCACGGCGGCGGTCCCATGATCAATCGACGTTTGCAGGAAAAGGGCATCACTTGGAGCTTTCATGAAGGTCAGCGTATTACGACGCCGGAAATGATGACTGTCATTGAGAGTGCTTTGGGCGAAGTGAACCAATTGCTGTGTGATGTCTTCACGGAGTTTGGCATCAAGGTGCTGGGGATTCCTAGCAGCAGTAAGACGATGTTTCAGTGCCGCCCCATGGATGCACGTTTGGGCCAGGTCGGAGAGATCATCAGCGTTGATGCGACTTTAGTGCGTGAAGCGCTGGAGATGGGTTTTGTTCCCGTGGTTGCTCCTATTGGCAGTGATCTGTCAGGTGCGAGTTACAACATCAATGCAGATTGGGGAGCTTCATCTTTGGCCGCGACACTTGAAGCGAGAGCTTTGATCTATGCCACCGATCAGCGGGGGATTTTGGATGTTAACGGATTGCCATATCAGTCGCTGACTCTTGAGCAGTTAAGAATTCTCATGAAGAAAAATGGCGTCACCGGCGGCATGCTCGCGAAGACTCGCAGTATTGAGCGAGCGCTGTTGAATGGCGTGAAGAAGGTCTGTGTGACTCATGCTCTAGAAATGACCGATCTGATTAAGACCAGACTCGGGGGCACGCTCTGTGTAGAGCTGGGCCGGCTAGAGAGTCTTATGAAAATGAAGGAGAACAACTATGCAAAATCATTTTCTTGATGGCAAAGAGATGACTCCCGAGCGTTTGAACAATCTTCTGAATCTCGCGGAAGAGCTGAAGCTTGAGCGCGCCAGTGGCGTGGTTCGTAATGAGTTGCAGGGTAAAACCCTCGCCTTAGTTTTTGATAAGCCTTCATTGCGCACGCGTATGAGTTTCACCATGGCCATGACTGAGTTAGGTGGCCACGTGATTGAAGTGCCGGCACATTTGCGCAAGCATGAAGAGCCAGAAGATCTCGCAGGAGTCATGTCTCGTTACGCCCACGCAATTATGATTAGAACGCACGCCCACGAAGGGCTTGATCGTTTTGTGTCACGTTCTATTGTTCCGGTCATGAATGGGCTCACGGATGAGCACCATCCATGCCAAGCGCTGGCGGATATTTTGACCATCAAACAGGCCTTTAAAAAAACCGAAGGGCTGGTGCTGACTTACATCGGCGATGGAAACAATATCCTTCATTCTTTGATGATCCTTGCCCCTATGGCGGGGATTCATTTGCAGTACGCCACACCGGCGGCCTACAAACCGGACGCGAAGCTTTTAGCTTGGTGCCAAGCGCGCGTGGATGTCACGGGAACTGTCACGGCCTTTGAAACTCCAGAAGCCGCTGTGGCAGGAGCGAATGCGCTCTACACGGATGTCTGGACAAGCATGGGGTTTGAGAGCGAAAATGAAGAGAGAATCAAAGCGTTCAGTGGTTACCAGGTGAACAAGGCGCTGTACTTAAAAGCAGCTCCTGAAGCCATTGTGATGCACTGTATGCCCATGGTGAAAGAACAAGAGATCACCACTGAGATGGCCGATCACGAAAGATCGTTTATTTATCAGCAGGCGGAAAATCGTCTTCACGTGCAGAAAGCGCTCCTGTGGGAGCTACTAAGGTAAACTCATGAGCCCTTCAGTTTCAGATCGCCTCAGTGTCCTGCGAAAACTTCTCGAATCCGGGAAGAACTCGACGCAAGAAGAACTGCGCGACATGCTGGAATCGAAAGGCCACGACGTGAACCAGTCCACCATCTCGCGCGACTTGCGAAAGATCGGTGCGATCAAAGGCACGGATAGCAAGGGGCGAACGGTTTATCGTTTGTCGGATAGCTATTCTGAGGCGACCTTTGTTTCTCAGTCAGTGCCGGAGCTGATCAGCAGCATCTCGCATAACGACACGATGATTGTGATTCATACTTCGCCAGGCTCGGCATCGCTCGTCGCCCGTCATTTGGACATTAACCGTCCAGGTGGGATCTTGGGAACCATTGCAGGGGACGACACCATCTTTGTTGCGCCGGGAAAAGATATCTCCATCAAGCAAACCATTACGGCGATTAAAGATTCGTTTTAAAGGCCCGGAACACCACTGATGTGTTGCACATCTTCGCCACGACAGCCGTCCTGCGCGCACAGCTTCGGCTCTTTGCAACCCAAAGCTTCATTCATCACATAGTCTTCTTCACCACGAACCAAAATCCCTTCGACTTCACCGCTGTTCACGTTGATGACCGG
>JBEIPE010000054.1:0-12005 GCA_040377215.1 Halobacteriovoraceae bacterium | reverse complement strand
TGGGCCTCAGCGCCTAAACCCTGCAATACGGGCGCTAGCCAGTGAGAAAGTTCCAGACGAATTTTGTCGTGCATCAGGTAAGGCATAGGGTTCCCTTCAAATCATACGAGTCTCACCGATAAGGTAACGTATGAAATATGTTTTGGTAATCAGTCTGTTCATCTTGAGCACGCAAAGTTTGTGGGCGCAAGACGACGCGGAGTTTGATTTCAGCAAGGACGACATCTCGGCCAAGTGGTTCGCTGGCTCGTCCTTGGTCTATGACTGTGAGGACATGCACTGGGTGTGCGTGACTCCGGGTGATCACGACAACTGTGCACGGATGCGTGAGAAAGATTTAAAACGCAATAAGCACAAACTCGCCTGCGTTCCTGCCGAAGTTTTCGAGACAAAAAAAGACTGTCAGCAAGCGCTCAAGCGCTTAGTGGCTGAAGCGAGTTTTCCTAGAGTGTGTGTGCATCCAGTTGAGCGGCCGCGGTTTATCGGATTTCGATAGACATCAAACGATGCGGGCCAATGAGGGGAATATCAAAAATGTCCCCGTGAGAGCGGAAGCCCACTTTTTTGTAAAAACCTTCAGCGCTTTCTCGGGCATTACACCACAAAAGAGAGCACTGATTTCCTTTGATCAAAGGAAAAGCGGTCTTCAATAACGCAGAGCTCAGTCCTTGGCCTTGATTGTCAGGCAACGTGGCCATGCCGCGGAGACGGTACTGATGCTTGTGGTCCGCTTCAAATTCCGGCTTATTTTCAAAATAGAATGAGGCCACACTCACGAGCTTGCCGTCGACGAAGGCGCCGAGGTGGAACGTGAGTTCATCGTCATCGCCCTTAAAAATGCAATCAGCGAGCGTTCCGTGCGGGCGGAGCATTTTATGACGAAGAGGATAGGTGTCCTTGACGTGGACGCGCAGTACTTTCACGCCCCCAATGTAAAGGAGCGCGCTGCGTTCGCCAAGGATAAAGGTTTATAAACTTGATATCCGAATCAAATGCTCAAGACCCATCTTGATGATGGTCTGTGCAAATGTGCTCACCACGATATTAGGCATGCCCGTGTTTTTGCCGCGCCAATCAGCGCGCAACATATACACGCAACGGTTGCCGATCGGCGTAACAAAAATGGTGCCCTTGAGGCCTGCAAAAATTCCGTCAGGAAAAGTAAAATTCGTCGTGCCTGGCTCAGTGATGCGTGGAATGCGAAACGAGAGCACCATGGGGAAGGGAAGCACAGTGTGATCGAGCAGAAAGCGCACCCGCTGTTCTTTCTCGATGTAGCTGGCTTCTTTCACGAATGACATGTGCTTCGGGTAGTCTTCGTAGCGAGAAATTTTCCGCAAACCTTTGCCACATGAGCGCGGATGCAGGCCCACAACTTTTGCATCTAATGTCTGTTGGGGCTTTTCGCCCCCGGCTTCGGCCCAGGAAATAACCTCACCGTTTTTGAGGGATTCGGTAAAACGGGTCTCTTTTTGCCACCATATTTTAATTTTTTCTTCGAGCTCTTTTTCTTGAGCACGGGTCAGCGACATCGGCGCGGCCTGCGCGAATGAAAATGAGGCCAAAAAAAGCAGCAAAAATTTTGTCATAACAATGAATTTTATTTTAAGGATTCGGCCCTCAATAACGCAAGATGACTTTTCACGGCCCCTGCGGCCCGTTACTCTGAGGTGTCTAAGCCCTTAGAAAAAGGATACCCTTTCTTATGGTTCAAGAGGTTAAGCGCAAAAGCGCTAAAATCAAAGAGTCTGCCATTGAAAGCAAAGACCAACGTTGGCACTGCCGAAACCGTGTCAGTTTGGTGTTTGGTTCCAATGATGTTGAGGATCTCGAGACCTACGTTTACACCGATAAAAGTCTCACGTTCAAAACGGTCCGCTTCCATCAGGCAAAATCCAAGGCCATCGAAGAGATCCTCGATAACTGCATCGATGAATTCTACCGCGGTCACGTCACGGAAATCCACACAACTTTGGCCGACGACGGAAAGACCGTCACGGTGCAGGATAACGGCATTGGTTTCTCTGTGGAGAAGATCAAAGACGTTTATACCGAGTTCCGGACGGGCTCAAAATTCAAAGACGAAGACCTAGATGATCAGGGCTTTTTGTACCGCACACTCGGGCAAAACGGCCTCGGCGCCTCGGCGACCTGTCTCACCAGCGACATTTTTCGCGTCACTGTCCGTCACTACAACACCAAAATGGAGCAAAGCTATGAGTTCCTGGACGGTGCTTTAGAGATCAAGAAGGGCAAAGCGAAGAAATTCACCGGGCCCTCAGGCGTAAAAGTTGAATTTGTCGTCGCCAAAGAGGTCTACAAAAACAACACCGTTGATAAAGAATTGCTCCGTAAGCGCATCATCGATTTGGCCTATAACAACCCTGGTTTGGTGTTCTACTTTAACGGCGAAAAACACCTGTATAAGAAGGGGCTGTTCGAGCTCGCACAACGTATTTCCCCAGAGGGCGCTCAGCTTTTCGGAGAAGAGGCGTTTGTACAAGAAGGCGCCAACGAGCGCGGCAAAAAATTCAAAGCGAAGTATGATTTGCACCTCTCTCTCGTGCTTGATCACAAGAGTGAAGAGCGTGAACGAGTGATTTCCTTCGTGAACTCGACGCCGACTTTCGATGGTGGCTTTCACCATGATCGCGTGAAGCGTTTGTTCATCAATTCCTTGAAAGAAAAACTCGAGAAATTGGCCAAAAAAGATAAATTGCAGCTGGTGGACAACGATATCCTCGCGGGTATGACGTTCATCATCGGCATCGTCATGCCGAATCCACGCTTTGAATCGCAAACCAAGCGTAAGCTTGTGCGGGACGCTTTCCTCGAGAAAAGTCTTGAGACTTTCATGAGCGATGGCGTTGAGCGCTTCATGCGCAAAAACAAAGAATATCTCGAGCAGATCATGGATCGCGCTCGTGCTCGTCAGCGCTTTTCTGATCTGAAAGATGCTTCAAAATTGGCCAAAAAAGGCAAAAAACAGCGTATTGAAAAGCTGTTGGACGCCAACGAACGCCGTGATCGCACCGGTTGCACACTCTTCATTTGCGAAGGGGATTCGGCCATTGGTGGCCTTCGCTCCGCCCGTGAAAAACTCACCCAAGGGGGCATCGCTCTCAAGGGTAAGCCCATGAACGTGTCGCAAGCGTCGATCAAAGAAGTGATCGAAAACCAAGAATTCGCCGACATCATGGCGTCCATTGGTTTGATCATTGGTCAAAAAGTGGATCCGAAAGAACTTCGTTACACGAAAATTGTGTTCCTGGCCGATTCCGACGTGGATGGTGGTCACATCAACACCTTGTTGACCAATTTCTTCTTCACGTTTTGGCCTGAACTCTTCGAGATGAACATGATTCAAGTGGCGAAGGCCCCTTTGTTCGAGGTCATCACAGACAAGGGTACGCTCTATGCGGAAACTCAAGCAGACCTGGATAAGCTGAAAGTTCGCAAAGACATTAAGATCAAAGAAATCCAGCGCAACAAGGGTCTTGGTGAAATGAGCCAAGAAGCCTTTAAGTACGTTCTCCAGCGCAAGGATTGGACCAAAATCACAGTGAAAGATATGAAATCGGCACGCGACATGCTCGAGACTTGCTTCGGCAAGGAATCGCAGTTGCGCAAAGATCTCCTTATCGACTCCGACAAAATCGAAGTGGATTTGGATAATTTGATTGCTGGTAATAAGGCCCGTGCGAAAGCCGCGAAAAAAGAGTTAAGGAATTAGCAATGGAAGATAAGTTTCTCCCTTCGATGGCCACTGTTTCCCTCGCCTCATTGGTGAAGGAAGAGTACCGCATCTATCAGATCTACACGTTGATGGATCGGGCGATCCCATACTTACAAGATGGTTTGAAGCCTTCTCAGCGTCGTATCCTTTACACGCTTTGGAAGAACAGCAATAAGGGCCTGATCAAAGTGAGTTCACTCACGGGTTTGGTTTTGACTCTCCATCCTCACGGCCCGGCTTCGGTAGAAGCGTCCATCGTGAACTTGGCGCAGGATTTCTGCTTCTCAAATAACTATCCGCTGGTCGACAAGAAGGGCTACTTCGGCGAACGCATGGAAACGCAAGCGGCCGCCGCTCGTTACATCGAAGCGAAGCTCGGTAAAGTGGCTGAGCTGTTGCTGTTTGATGACATGAATCAAGTGCAGATGGTGCCGAACTACGACGAGAAGGTCATGGAACCGGTCGGGTTGTTGCCGAAACTTCCGATCATGCTTTTGAACGGAGCCGAAGGGATCGGAACCGGTTTCTCCTCTGTCATCCCAAGCTTCAATCACAAAGATATTATCAAATCCATGATGTCGTTCATCGAGGGCAACAAGCCCAAGAAGATCAAACCATGGGTGCGCTACTACTCGGGTGATATCGAGACGGATGAAAAGAAACGGGTGCTCTTCAAGATGGGCTTCAAGCAAGTCGGCGAGAAGATTTACATCACGGAATTGCCTCGCGGTTACGATGCTCAACGTATTTACCGTCACCTGAATAAGTACATGGAGCAGGATTTCCTTAAAGACTACATCGACTCGTCGGTGGATAACGAAATCCGCATTGAGCTGATTTTCAAGCGTGGCATGCAGCCGCCTTTGGAAATGGTTGAGGCCGAGATGGGAGTGATTTCATCACTTTCACCGAACTACACCTTGATCAACGACAAAGGCGTGAAAGTCTTTGATACGGTCGAAGAGATCATCGAGATCTTCACGGCCCAGCGCCTGATCGTGACCAAACGTCGCTATGAGCTTTTGATCGAAGATTACGAAGCGCGTTTGCAAAAGAACAATGAGATCATCCGCTTCATCAAAGAAAAGCACTACGCTGTGGCCGAGAAAAAGGCTAACCGCAAAGACTACGTGGACTACCTCACGAAAGAGAAATTCACCTACGCCGAGTACTTGGCCGACATGGCGATCTACCGCATGACCAAAGAAGAGGTTGAAAAACGTCTTCTCTTGATCAAAGACGAGACCAAGGCCTTGACTGAATTTAAACGCATCCTCAAGTCACCAGAGTTGATTAAGCAAAAGCTCATCGACGAGCTCAAGGACGTGGACGACAAGCTCTCGGCGATCATGGACGACAAAGAGAAGGAAAAGAAGAAGGCCTTCGCCCGTGTCGCTAAGAATCCGCCGACGAAGACCCGCCAGTAATCCTCACAGAGAGGGGTAGAGGTTATACTCTGCCCCTCTGACATTTACTTACAAACCGCGACAGACCTTTTCGATCTTTGCTCCAATAGGGGGTACCCCCCCTAAGGAGAACTCCATGTTGCGTTTCATTCTAGCTCTGGTCTTGGCATTGCCGGCCTTCGCCGCTGACCTTGATCGTGCACCTGTCGCCTTTGCTTATCAAAACAGCAAAGCCGTTTACGTAGATTTTCTCTCGGCCGAATACAACATCACTTACAACATCACGGCACGCACAGCGAGTGTGGCAGCGAAGATCCGCTTCCTCGCTCCAGAGGCCGGTTACCCGATCTTTGACTTGGCCTCAAACACTGTAAGCAACGTGACTCTCGATGGTGCTGCGAGCAGCATGCAAACTTTAACTTCTCCAGACGGCGCCTCAACCATGCGCACACTCGGTTCAGCTGTCACAGCAGGCGAGCACGTCATGATGCTGGAAGTTCCTTTGGCAACACTTGTTGCTTGGGACAACGGTGGCGTGAACAGCGCGACTTGGCTCTCGGACTTGAGTGACCGTGGCTACCTCGAGCGCTACATGCCGGCGAACATGGAGTTTGACCGCGTTCCCATGACTTTCAATGTAAAGTTCGTAGGCGCTACGAAAAAGCAAATCATCTACGCGAACGGCGATATGTCTTTGCTTGCTGACGGCCGCACGCAGATCCGCTTCCCGAGCTACTTCACTTCAAGTTCTCTTTATTTCCATACTGTCCCTGAAGGCGTGATGGCAGAGACGCGTTTCTCTTTCCGCTCCATCGATGGGCGCGAGCTTCCGGTTGTCATCTACCTCAAGCCAGGCCTCTTGGGCGGCGCTGAAGCCGCTCTCGCGACACTCAAGTCTGAGACGATCAACATCCTCAACGAACTCGAAGGTGACTACGGTCCATTCCTGCACCCAAGTGTCACGATCTACAACGCTGGTAGCGGCGGCATGGAGTACATGGGCGCAACCATGACCAGCCGTAGTGCTTTGGGACATGAACTTACTCACAGCTACTTCGCTCGCGGTATGATTCCTGCTAACGGCAACGCGGGCTGGGTTGATGAAGCTATCGCCAGCTGGCGTGACGAAGGTTACCAGCGCGGGGGCGCATTCTCAGGCGGCGCCAACATGGCAGGCCGTGCAGAATACATTCGCTACACTGATCGCCAGGCCTACAGCTACGGCGAAAAATTCATGCGCGATCTTGATAATCTCTTTGCGGACAAGGGTGGTCTCAAATCTCTCTTGCGCGAGATCGTTGAAAAGAATGCCTTCCAGCCTTTCACCACTGAAGATTTCATTTCATGGGCCGAAGGACACTACCGTGTTTCTTTGAAGCAGATTTTCCAACAGCGCGTTTATCGCCAGGCTTTGGAAGGAGATTTGAAGAGCAAGCCAGCAGAGAGCGTTCACCACCAGAAGCTTTCAATCGAAGAATTGCAGCAACTACTTTAGTTTGACGGGATGGGACCCCACGCGGGTCCCGTCTATTTTGTGCACGCATTCTCCGTGCGCATGAAGCTCCAACGTAATCCGCACACCTTTCCCAGATTTCAAAACATCGTCCTTAGAAGATGCTTTCTCGACGCTGGCAATCCGGCGAGCGGCCGAGGGGGCTGCCCCGCCTCCGCTAGAGATGTTGTACTTCGACTGGATCGTCGTGATGTCAAAGCTTCCAGGCTTGATATAGAAAGTGGAATAACCAATCGACGGGTACATCACGCTATTGAAGTTGTAGTTGTGATTAAGCCCCAAGAAATGACCATTCTCATGGATCATAACGGTGAAGAGATCGTAGCCACCGTTTTCTTCGGGTAAGAAAGGGAAGTCGTCGTAGTTTACCAGGATATCCCCCTCGACGATTTCAACATACTCATCCGCGTCGCCACCATTTTGGCGAACTCCAAAAATCTGCGTCACCGCCAAGGCCGAGTTAGGAAGATCTTTGTGCCAAGTTGTGGCCTTGTAGACACCAAAAACACCATCGAGCAGTGAATCCAGATTACTCACACCCGAACGATCATTCACTAGATTCGCTGGTGCCGTTGAAGAAGAAATAAATGTTGTTCCTGCGCCGGCATGAGTGGTCCAGCTGGTGGCAGCGGCCTGCAACTCGGCCAACTCAGGGCCAGTGAACTGATTAGAAAATTTCATGGTTTTGGGAAAAACACCTAAAGGCCAGCGTGAAGGAGCATTGGGATTGGCCGCACCACCACTTGTGACAGTTTCTTTGCCCGAGGGCACGCAGGACACAGCTAAGGCGAGCAGCAGGATTCGAAACAAACAGGACTCCCAGTTGGATGCAGCACAACTGGAAGACTTATCGGCAAATGTGAGGAAAAAGTTCGGTTCAGTCAGACATATTTATGTCCGACCGAACCAGTTGGGCGGGAGTGTTATTTCTTGCTCTTAGCGTGGTCAGCGAGGAACTGGTCTAAACCCATTTTTGTGAGTGGGTGAGCGAACAGACCTTCCAGCACTTTAAGTGGAATCGTGGCCACGTCCGCGCCAGCGAGGGCCGACATTTTCACGTGCTCACTATGACGAACGCTGGCCGCGAGAATCTGTGTCTCGAAACCGTAGTTATTAAAAATCGTGCGGATCTCAGCAATCAGATCCATCCCTGTTTGACCTACGTCATCAAGACGGCCAATGAAGGGAGAGACATAAGTTGCGCCGTTTTTAGCAGCGAGTAGGGCCTGGTTCGCTGAGAAAATCAACGTCACGTTCGTCTTCACGCCGTCAGCAGAGAGTTTCTTACAAGCGATCATCCCGTCTTTGGTCATGGGGAGTTTGATCACGACGTTCTTATTGATCTTGGCGAGCTCAGCAGCTTCTTTCAACATGCCTTCAGCATCCAGTGCGATGACTTCAGCAGAAATAGGACCGTCGATGATTTCGCAGATTTCGCGAATGAGGGTCATTTGGTCTTTGCCGGTTTTCGCCACAATGCTTGGGTTGGTGGTCACGCCATCGATGAGACCCCATGAGTGGGCGGTTTTGATTTCGTTGAGATCACCTGTATCGAGGAAAAACTGCATATGTCCTCCTAGGACGCTCGGGCATTGCCAGGGGGTGGCAAGGGTTAGAAATTTCAAGCATAATAAAAAGCATGAAGCTCCTTGGCCATCTTTTGCTGACGATTGTTTTTTGGGTGCCTTGCGCCCAAGCGATTATTGCGGAACCCGCTTTGCCGGATAGCGGTGTACTTTCAGCCGATGTGAATCATGGCATCAATCCAGATCTGGACTACGGCAGCTTCACGGGCCGCGTCTCAGACAAAGATGATGGCGAGCGTATTTTCAAAGTGAATGTAGAGAACAACAACGCCAAATTTTTTCGCGCGGGTGACACCGTTTATTTCCGTGTGCAAGGTCGCGAGTCACGCCAGAAATGCAAAGGCTTCGTTCGTAACGTAGAAGATTTTTATTTCTCCATGCATGTCGAAAATCTCACACCGTGCTGGGAAGAATCCGCGGGCTACTTCCGTCGCGGGACTGTGCTGAAGTTTGAGTCAGATGTCTTGGCCTCGCGGATTTATGAAGCGAGCAAATACCGCGATATTTTGTTGCTAAGAAAAGAAGATTTTTTGCGCCAGCTCAACGGCATCAATCATTTCTTGTGGACCTTCGATCAGCAGAAAGTGAAAGTCGCTGCGGATTACGATGCTCGTATCGTGGAGATGCAGCGGGCCCGCCAAAAAGCCTTGGACGACCTCATTCAACAAAAGCAAGAACAGCTCTTGGTTCAGGGAGAGCTTATGAAGCGCCTCAATGAAATGGATGCGTCTTTGAAGTTCTACCAGGTGGAACGCCGGGAGCTACTCACAGACCGCTGGAATCTCGATCATGACCAGGCCTTGCCGGTAGGGCAGCGCCCTCAAGAACTCAAAAAAGAGTAAGACAAGGCCTCTTCGAGGCCAGAATTTCTCCTGGCACTTTGCTAATCTCTACCCATGAAAACTCTTTCCGGCCTTCAGGGTGACCTGACCCACCATCCACTTTTTGCGGAACTCACTGACCTTCAGCGTGTCCGCCATTTTATGGAATCCCATGTGTGGGCGGTATGGGATTTCATGTCGCTCTTGAAGCGTCTTCAGCGCGATATCACCTGCGTGGATGTACCCTGGAAGCCGTCATCATACTCGCCGGCCATGGTCAGATTTATCAATCAGATTGTGGTGGGGGAGGAGTCGGATGTGGATGAAGAGGGGACCCCTATCAGCCATTTTCAACTCTATCTCGCGGCCATGAAAGAAGTGGGCGCAGACACTGCACCGGTAGAAGCATTCCTGCAGGATTTTAATCTCAATCGTTTGCCGACCCATGCTCGCGAGTTCACGGCCCAGACCCTCCAGACGGCTTTGCATGGGGACACCGTTGAAGTGGCGGCTTCGTTCTTCTACGGGCGCGAGAAGGCCATTCCGAGCATGTTCCAAGGCATGGTGGATGTGCTCAAGGCCTCACAGGTCAGCTGCCCTAAGCTGATGTACTATCTCGAGCGCCATATTCATGTGGACGGCGAAGAGCATGGCCCTTTGAGTGAGCAATGCTTGACCGAGTTGTGTGGGAATGATGTTGCGAAGTTGCAGCTGGCCGAGCAAGCAGGGCTTTCTGCCCTACGTGCTCGCATGAAATTCTGGGACGGGACGCTGGTTAGTTTAGGAACCGACAGTCACGCAGTACTTTAAACTCTTCGATCTCTGGCAGCGTCGTCATCTCGATGCCATTCTGCTGAGCAAATTCCAAGAACAAACGAGTTCCTTCGATATTCTTTTGATGAATATCGTGTTGTAGAACCACGCCACCCTTGAGCGGGCTATTGATGGTGAAAGGAACTTTGCGGTAGAGCAAACGTCCGCGTGCATCACGGTAAGATTCAAAGTCATAAGCACGGCCGCCAATGAAGTTAGCCTTTAAGGTTTGCGCCACATCCGCTGCCGTGACATCGGCCACCCAGTCGGCGGTATCAATATCCCAGAACGCAAACTGGATGCAGTTGTCGCCAAAGAGTTCCTGCGAGACCTGCTGAAGCACGTTCATTTGGTGATAGTCAGCGCGGGTGCCGTAAGCGGCGTAAGGGTAGCGGAAGTAGATGGATTCCCAATCCATTTCCGCAGCTTCGTAGATGGCCTTAATTTTCAACAGAGACGTTTTAAGACTGTTCTTAAAAGCGGCTTCGCCGATCTCGTTAGAGTTGGCGTGATCAATGCTATGGCTGGCGATGATGTGGCCTTCTTTCAAAGCGCGAACCATGATGGGCATCGTACGAGCGTTAAGGCGATCAGTGACGATGAAGAAAGTTGCCTTCACATTGTAGGCCTTTAACACGTCGAGAATTTGTGGTGTGTAGATTTCGTGTGGCCCGTCATCGAAGGTTAAAGCGAAACGATTCGAGCCGTGAGTTGACGGTGCCCCATACTGACGAAAGCCGCGGTCAGCAGAGGTGTAGCGACGCTCTTCTGGATACTGCTTATCCGCAAGGATGTCTTGCAAGGTCAGGGCATGGGTGGCGAGCGAGCAGTTCTGCGCCTGGGCCACACTCATAAAAAGAGCAAAAAGCATGAACATAAGAGACTCCTTCACTTGGATATATCCCCTCAAAAATGCCCCTGCCAAGCCTCAGTGTAAGTAAATGATCGACTATGTCGCAGGCCGCGTAAGAACTACACAGAGTAGCCTATTAGCACATTGAGATTTCAACGGATTGAGATTTTGGTTTTCACTTCAAGGAGGAAGTTTATGGTTCAGCGCCTCACATTGCTCGTGGTTCTTTGGAGCTTGAGTCTCGCGGTATTCGCGCAAGACCTCTCTGCTGCCGGTTTCCACAAGCGCTTTAATTTGGTTAAGAATGATCAAGGCGAAGTCATCGCCATTCGCCTGAAGGCCATCTCGGCGCGCTTCACCTTGAAGCCCTTCATCGAGCAAATCAAGAACGACATTTTGGAAGAGCAACGTCGCATCCGCTCACAGGGTTTCGCTGACCGCGAGACTGAAATCGACCAACAGTTGCTCGCGATGGGCATCGATCCTTACGGCAAAGACGGCAATGAAGAAGGCCGCACGGTAAAAGAAGCCTTGATGAATGTCGGCGGTATCAACGTCGAAGAAAGCTTCTCTGCGATTGAGCAAACCGGCCTTATGCGTGAATTTGAAAGCCGCATCCAAGACGCTCTCTTGCAACTTGATCTCTCAGTGGTCGCGAACCTCAATGATGGTCGCTTCTTCTACCGCCGCAACGTGGCTTACACTGTGGTGACGTGGGCCCTCGAGCAAGCGCAGAAGCGTTTCTCAAGCGTTCCTCTCTTGAACTTGGCATCATTCGTGATCGTAAAAGTTCACAACCTCTTGCATGAGCAGCGCATGTTCCACCACAACATGATGCTTCACTACTTCGAGCATTTGCCAGAATCTGAATTGGGTCTCACGAAGCTTGAAGTTGACCGCGCTGTTTCTTCGATCTACGAGTACCGCATTGAAGCGATGTCATTGCCGGAGTCAAACCGTGCCGTTCAAGAATGGGCGACTTACGGTTGGAACAAGTTCTACGTGCAGGTTCGCCAAGGTAACAACCGTGCTCGCGGCCTTGAGACTTCTCGTTACGCTGACTACGCTCGTGTGAACTTTGCTTTCGGAGAGTTCTCAGTAGAAGGCCAGCGCAAGATCTACAACTTGCTCGCGAACCAGCATATGTTCTCAGGTAAGCCAGCTCTTGCTTATGATTATTCAAACCCAACTAAAGTGAAGCGCGAGCGCGCTCTCTTGAACTTGGCACAAGTGGCCTTGGGTTTCATCCCGGGCATCCCAAGCTTCATCAAGTCAGC
>JBEIPE010000415.1:0-2110 GCA_040377215.1 Halobacteriovoraceae bacterium | reverse complement strand
TGTGACCTATATGGCGAACTACCGTCAGTGGGCCGATCTTGTGCGCACGGATTACGACGCCAAAAAAGATGAAGTCGCTGAGAGTGCGAAAGTCCTCATCAAAAAATTATTTCCAACCTACGACGCGCAATTGCGTTTCACGGATGTCTTTAGCCCGACAACCATTGAGCGCTACACCTGGCACAAAGATGGCACGGTGTACGGCTCCATTGATAAGACCCGTGATGGCCGCACACCGGTGGAAAATCTTTTCATCATCGGCACAGATCAAGGTTTCTTAGGCATCATCGGTGCGATGTTATCAGGGATCTCCATGGCAAACCTTCATGGACTCATGGAGGCGCCTCAGTGAAATTTCAAAGCGTGCGTTTAAAATCGTGGGGTGTGGAAGAGCCTGCTCATTTTCTCACCAGTGATGAGATTGAAGTGCAGCTTAATTCAACCTACGAACGTTTGAAGCTTCCGGCCGGCCGATTAGAACTGCAGACGGGTATTAAGCGCCGTGGTTACTGGCCACGAGGCACCCGTCCGTCGAGCATCGCTACTGCTGCGGGATTGAAGGCCATCGGAAGCTTTCCTAAAGAAGACATCGGTCTTTTGATCCATGCCTCTGTCTGCAGGGATTTTCTAGAACCGGCCACGGCCAGCATGGTTCATCATCAATTAGGTTTGAGTCCAAAATGCATGCTGTTTGATCTTTCGAACGCGTGTCTCGGTGTGGTGTCGGCGGCGTTGATTGCGGCCCAACAAATTGAAGGCGGCCATATTAAGGCCGCCTTGATTGTGTCTGGTGAAAACTCCGGGCCACTCCTTTTAAAGACTCTTGAGATTTTGCGCGATGATGCCAGCATTACCCGCCAGTCCATCAAAAAATACATCGCTTCACTCACCATCGGTTCTGCCGGTGTCGCCTGGTTGTTGACTCACGAGTCATTAGCGCCAGCAGCCCCTAAAATTGTCGGCGGACACACCCTCACTGACTCAAGTGCGGTGGAACTCTGCCAGGGCTCGGGCACACTTGAAGACCTTGTGATGGAAACCGACTCAGAAGCGCTGATGAAGGCCGGCGTCGCTCTGGCGCGCGCCACCTGGGATGAGTTTCAAAAAGATTTTCCACGTCCCAATAAAATTATCGCCCATCAAGTGGGCAGCACTCACCGTCGCGGCTTCCAAGAAGCTCTCGGTGTCGTGGATGTTCCCGACTTTATGACTTTTCCTGATTACGGCAATACCGGCTCGGCCGCCTTGCCGCTGACTTTTGTTAAGGCCCACACCGCAGGATTTTTTAAGAGCGGTGATCGGGTTGCGCTGACTGGAATTGGTTCCGGTTTGACGAGCACCATGCTCGCCTTGGAGATGCCATGAAAAATGTGTCCACAGAACTCTATCCGTGGAAGCACCACTTCCTGGGTTTGAATGGATTGAATCTCAATTACGTCGATGAGGGCACTGGTCCTGCGATGTTGATGGTGCACGGCAATCCGACCTGGTCCTTTTACTACCGCCATTTGATCACCGCTTACTCAAAACATTTTCGTTGTGTGGCCCCGGATCATATCGGTTGTGGATTTTCAGATAAGCCCCAGGACTATGAGTACACTCTTGAGAATCATATCCAGAATCTTGAGAAGCTTGTCGCGTTTCTTGATCTGAAAGATATTACGCTGGTTGTGCACGATTGGGGTGGAGCGATCGGGATGGGGTTTGCCACTCGTCACCCGCATCTCATCAAGCGCATCGTCATCCTGAATACCGCGGCTTTCCTAAGTCCGGATATTCCTAAGCGTATCGCTCTTTGCAAAGCGGGTAAGTTCGGCGAATTCCTGGTGCGCGCACTGAATGGGTTTGCATGGCCCGCGACCTTCATGACCACCAAACGCAGATTGCCTTCGGCCGTGAAGGCCGCTTACCTTGCGCCTTATGACTCCTATGCAAACCGTGTGGCGGTGTCGCGCTTTGTTCAAGACATTCCATTGGATGAGACTCATCGCAGTTGGAAAACCTTGCAGACAGTGGAGTCGCAGCTTTCGAAACTCAAAGTGCCAAAGCTGATCGTGTGGGGCGGATTGGATTTCTGCTTCAATAAAGACTTCTTTGAGCGCTGGCTGCG
>JBEIPE010000059.1:0-11758 GCA_040377215.1 Halobacteriovoraceae bacterium | reverse complement strand
GGGTTAGAGCCAGGTGAAAGTAACTGTCTTAAAAAATAATATCCCGATCAGCGAGCCTTCCTGGAAGGATGCTGAGATTGAGGACGGGTTTGAGGCCTACATCGGGCGCTCGGAGGATTGTCATATCCTCATTGAAGACCCACTTATTTCCCGTCACCACCTTGTCCTACGTTTTGAGAAAGGGGCTTGGAGCCTTGAGCGTCTCACTCATATTGCCGCTGTCACCGTGAATGGCCAAGTGGTGCAAGAGAGCCTAGCAGTCCAGCAAGGGGATATGATTGCGCTTCCCCCCTATGCCATTTCCTTGGATGCTCTTCCTGGGATAACGAGAAAGACAACATTTGTTGAGACAACTCAGTCGATTGATGAGTTGGATAGTAGCTTCGATCAGCTGACACGAACAGGCATGCGCGATGATATTCCAGTGCCTGCGAATATTGATGCCACAACCTTCTTACCGGCCAGCCCTAAGACGGCGACACTCCCTATATCTGAAAGAACGCAGGGGCTCGTTGAGAATATCCTGAGTGATGAACTTGCAGAATCAGAGGGTGACGAAGGACTTTCGCTCGACAGCGATTTAGGCGATACCAAGGCACTCGATTCACTCAATGAAACAGAACAGATCGACACAGCGGAAGGGTTCGAAGAGCTCGGTGGCGGTGATGATCTCGATGGAATGGATTTCAAGGGCGAGGAAGATGTCATCGGCTCTGAGCCAGCCGCGGCTGCTGAGGCAACTGAAGATGAAGCTTTTGGTAGCTACGATGCCAATGAGGGAACGCAGGCAGACACAGATTTGCCAGTGGCCATGGATGAAGGTGGCGGTGATATTGGTGAATCAACGCGAGTGATGCAAAAGTTCGCCAGCTATGAGCTTCAACTCTTTGGCGAATTTGCTCCCTACGATCGTTATGCGCTGGAATCACCTGAAGTGTTTATCGGCCGTGACCCTAAAAAATGTCAGATCGTCCTTAATGACTCAGAAGTTTCTTCTGTCCATGCTGTTTTGAGAAAAAACATGGTCAGTCTTGTTTTGGAGGATTTGAATTCTTCCAACGGCACATTACTTAACGGTCAGCGTATTAATAAATCTGATGTTGTGAATGGTGATGAATTCATCATCGGTTCGACCACGTTTACCGTTCAAGTTATTTCGGATTTGCTTGTTTCTGAAGGCAGTCGACTCATGCCTGTTGAATCAGGCCAAGTTGTAGAACGCATCGAGGAAGTAGAAGAAGAAGTTCCTCTTGAAAATATGTCTGCTGGTGAAGGCGGCGTTGATTTTAACGGCAACGATGCTGCCCAAGAAAAAAGTATTATTAAGCGGATCATGAAAGATCCTAAGAAGAAGCGCATTGCCATGATTTTGGGCGTGCTTCTCCTCATCGCTTTCCTCATGGAAGAGCCCGAGAAAAAAGCCCCCAAAAAAGCAGAGCCGGCCAAGAAAGAAGCAGCGACTGACGTCAAACCAGTAGAAGACAAGAAGACAAAACTCTCGCCCGAGCAGATTAGAGCGCTCGAGGCCCGTTATAAAATCGCTGAGTCTTACGTAAAGGACAAAAAGCTGGATGAGGCATTAGCCGAGCTGGAGCAAATCCTTGCCGTTGATCCGGAGTACGCTAACGCTAAGACGCTATATGTGTATGTCCAGAATCAAAACAAGCTATTCAAAGAAGAACAAGAAAAGCTGAAAATGGAAGCGGAGAAGGCTCGCGTTCGTGAAGAAGTGAAAGCGATGCTTGTTGAAGCGAAAGAAGCTGTAACAGCTCGCAACGTAACCCGTGCCGAGCAGCTCTTTGCCCAGATCCTCGAGAGAGATCCTGAAAATCTTGAAGTGACGCCGCTCAAACAAGAGATTGAAGTTTGGCAGGCGCAAGAGAAAGCCAAGGCCGAAGCTGAAGCCCGTGCTAAGTCAGAGAGATCGCGCATGGTCGATGCACTGGCCCCAGGTAAAAAATTGTATCTTTCAAAAGAGTGGCATAAGGCCATCGCGAAGCTTGAAGAATTCCTTACCATCAAACAGATGGACGAAGATCTCATCAAAGAAGCTGGCGACATGTTGGGCGATGCTAAAGCTCAGATGGCTTCTGAGATTGCGCCGCTATTGGGTAAGGCGCGTTCACTCAAAGAAGGCCAAGATCTCAAGGGTGCTTATGAGTCTTATCTGGTGGTCTTGACCATTGATCCGACGAATAAGGAAGCGCTAGACGAGGTGGATGGTATTCGTGAACTCCTCGATACCCGCTCTAAGAAAATCTATCGCGAAGCGATTATTTCAGAAAGCTTGTCATTGTTTGGCGATGCCAAAGAAAAGTTTCAGGAAGTGCAATCCATTTCCCCAACAGACAGCGAGTACTACAAGAAAGCCTCTGAGAAGTTAAAAAATTATTTGGAGTAGTTCATGAAGCTTAAGGCCTATGCCGCGGTTACACACCAGGGCCCTCATCTTGAGACCAATGAAGATGGTTATGATTTCGATCTCGACCAACAATTCTTTTTTGTTCTCGATGGTTTCGGTGGCGCAGGAATTGGTGATCGTGCAGTAGGAAAATTGAAAGAAGATTTAAAAGGTTTTCTCTCACACCTTGCGGATGATCCCGATGCAACGATGCCGCTCTACTGGAGTCCACGCTGGCTTCTTGAAGGTAATGCTTTAGTGAATGCCATGTTGAATGCGCATCAAATGCTGTTTAAGGACAATTCTAAAAAAGGTCTTAATCAAAGAGCAGGTGCAAGTGCGGCCTGTGCTATTAAGGCCGACGATATTCTTGTGCTTTCACAAGTTGGGGGATGCCAGGCGTTTCTCGCGCGCCATGGCCATGTGGAGCCGATCTTTTTGCCTGACACACACCACTATTTATCTGTTGATCCACACGGAGCTTCTTCATTACGCGCTCCTGTAGGTGCTTTTGGTTTCTTCCCTGAGCTTTCATGGACCATGCGTGAGGTGCGAATTCAGGAGGGAGATCAGTTCATTTTTCTCACAGAGGGCCTGGCACCTTGGTTAACCCCGCAAGAGTTGGCCCATGCACTTTCTCGTTCGGGTGAAGACGCTCACCACAAGCTGAATGGGCTACTGAAATTGTCCAATTCCCGTGGCAATACAGCGAACCAAACCGGAATGATTCTCGAATTTTAGACGGTTTTCTCTTCACGCCCTGGATACCGATTGCCTATAATGTGGAGCATGGGCGTTAAAATTTTATTGGCCGACGACAGTCCTACCGTCCACAAGGTGATTAAGATCATCCTGAAGGATGAGCCTTGTGAAATCGTAGAGTGCGCTCGCGAAGCCGAACTGTCGGATAAACTTTCACAACACCGCCCGGCCGTTGTGTTCCTTGATTTCAATTTCTCAGAAACCCAAACGGGTTACGATTTGTGCCGCAAAATTAAAGCTGCGTCTCCGCAAACCAAAATTTTGGTGATGTACGGAACTTTCGACACAGTTGATGAGAGTGCACTTCGTGATGCCGGTGCCGAACAGCACGTGGTGAAGCCGTTCGATACCGCCAAGTTCATTGTGCAGGTTCGCAACTTAGCAGATGGTATGGCGCAAGCTCCCTCTCCTAAAAAATCTGAGCCAGCTCCGGTTGAAGACGGATGGACCATTCGTGAAAGCGTCGAGCGCAAAACGCCTGACGTGGGCATGATGTTGAATGATACGGTTGTCTCATTGAATGAAGATCTCGATCAGTGGGGCATGATGGTCCCAGGTGTGATCGGAAAATCTGCAGGCTCACCTGACTTACCACCAGTCATCGGCGAGGAAACTGCACCGGCGATTCCACAGAAAGATCTTACGCTTCCGAAAGAAGCTCCCAAGACGATTGCGGCGACAAGAGCTGATGAGTATGTCCTGCCGGCCGCTGATGATTTAGAGTACCCAGATATGTCGAGTGGACTCACGCTCGAACTCGATACAACACCTGTACCAGAACCGAAGTCTAAACTCATTTCTCTCAATGAACTCTCAACTGATGAGAATGATCGTCCTGACACGTCTGTGCTGTTGGAATTGAGTGGCATGGATGATGTTGAAGGCGATCAACGTCTCGCCGATCAAATCCGTGATGAAGTGGAAGAAGACCTTTGGTCAGTGGATGCTTTTGAAGAGTCACAGCCTAAGCTCAGTGTTGTTCGTGAAGCCAAGCGCCCGCAAACGGAAGACGAGCCTACTTTTACTGCCAATGAAAATGAATTCTCTGCCATCAATGATGGCGGCCAAGCGTTCGATGAATCTTTGTTTGAACCATTGGATAAGCAGGACAGAGCTCCGTCTTATAATTCAACACAATTGCCGGCCAATCTTGAATCGTTGCGCCCACTCCTCAAGGAGTTGGTGAAAGAAGCTGTGGCTGATTATTGCCGTCAACACGTTGAGAAAGTGGCGTGGGAAGTTATTCCTGACTTAGCTGAGAATTTGATCAAGAACGAGCTGAAGAAGATTAGTGACCAGGTTTCTAAGAACCTCTAATCCCAGCGCAGACTTCCATTAAAAACAGATTTTCCATCTACTAATGCTTCGCCATGAACTCCAAGTCCATTAAAGAGACCACTCGTCACCTCAGTTCCATCTGTGATGGTCACTTGGCGATTGAGGTGCACGCAGCGTGCATTCCAGGCGTCGCGGATTTGATTGAGGGGACGTGGATGAATCGACAGATAATCCTCCACAAGCTGCGCTGGCAGTTCGTGGGCCATGGATGTATCCCAGGAAATCGTCTCTCTTAGAACACTTCCCCATGGGCTCTCTGGCTGTGGCAAAAGATTCAGTCCTACACCGATAAACATGTTCGGAGTTTGATGCTGCAGCAAAATCCCGCCGCATTTTTTTCCGTGATGATAAATATCATTCGGCCACTTGAGGCCCACTTTCTCACCCCACATGCGCTCAATGCTTTCGGCTAATGAGACGGCGATTTCTAGCGCCTGCCAGGTGAGCTGTGGATGAGCAGGTGCGCTAAAAGAAAAGGCCAGTGCGCCGGGACGATGTTCCCACCTGTGATTTCCGCGACCTCGGCCTTGGTTTTGGGCTTCGGTTGAGACTAATGAGTACACTTCGAAGTGCCGTTTTAGCTCGTCTTGTGTAGAGTCACACTGTACCAAACGCAAATGTTTCAACATGCCCCGAGGTTAACATATGTCACTCATCAAACGCGATACCCCACGTCCCATCCGCTTCACGACCAACGTCAATCCTTATGCTCATGGCAGCGTATTGGCAGAGTTTGGGAACACGAAAGTTCAAGTCACTGTGAACGTGCAAGAAAGCGTTCCTCCGTTCTTGAAAGGGAAGGGACAAGGTTGGCTGACAGCTGAGTATGCCATGTTACCTTCAGCGACTCACACTCGTGGTGATCGTGAACGCAAAGGTGCCTCAGGGCGTACGCAAGAGATCCAACGTTTGATTGGCCGTGCTCTGCGCGCTATCACAGATATGAACAAACTCGGTGAGCGTACGTTGATGATCGACTGTGATGTGATGGTGGCCGACGGAGGCACTCGCACTACGGCGATCTCGGGTGCTTACGTGGCGCTTGAGCTCGCCATCCGTAAACTGCAAAAAGACGGTCTGTTGAAGGAGTATCCTCTCAAGGAAGCTCTTGCGGCGGTGAGCGTGGGCCTGACGAAAGAAGGCTTCGCCATTGCGGACTTGAACTACCAAGAAGACTCGAGCTGTGAAGCTGACGTGAACGTTGTCATGACGGCGACGGGCAAGTTTGTCGAACTACAAGGCACAGCAGAAGGCGATCCGTTCTCTGAAGAACAACTGCAGGCCCTCATCTCATGTGCTAAGACGGCCATCGGCAAAGTGGTCGCCGCTCAGCAGGCCGCCTTGAATGGTTGAGTTCATCCTCGCCTCCGGGAACGCTCACAAAGCTGAAGAGTTCGCTGAACTCTTCTCAGGTCGCATTGCTGTGAAGCCTGCGCCCCGTGGATTGAATCCTGACGAGACCGGCACGACCTTTATTGAGAACGCTCTCATTAAGGCCAAGGCCTACTACGATGAGTTTGGGGTGCCCGCTCTGGCCGATGATTCGGGATTGAGTGTTGAGGCCCTGCCGGAGATTCTCGGTGTTCAGAGCGCTCGATTTTTACCTGAACAGCCGGATTACAAAGATAAGTGTGCTGAGCTCTTGCGTCTTTTGGGCCCAAGCGAGCTGCGCCAGGCCCATTTCACCTGTGTTATGTGCTGCTATCTTTCACCGGATGAAGTCTATTTCTTTGAAGGTCGCGTGCACGGTGTGATTGGGACCGAGTTCCGTGGGGGCCATGGCTTTGGTTATGACCCGGTTTTTGTGCCGACCCGAAGCGAGAATGATGGGAAGACTTTGGCCGAACTCCCAGAGTGGAAAAATAAGAATTCCCATAGAGCTAAAGCGGCTTTGGCGGCCTTAGGCTTTTTTATCCCACGCTAAAATCATGGCCCGTCATGTTGGCCAATGCCACGCAAAAGAGAATAAGCGGGGCTTGAAATCATGGACAATTCCCCTTGGAGCGTTCATACTCGACCGACGTCGGGGTGTAGCGCAGTCTGGTAGCGTATCTGCTTTGGGAGCAGGTGGTCGTAGGTTCGAATCCTATCACCCCGACCATTCTCTTCTTTTTCTTCACTTTAAATCAAAAGATCTTTCGAAGCTCCGCTTAGGGGATCATTCCAATTCGCATTCACTCGTCGATTAAAAAGTTCCACAAGATATTCGGTAAACTCAGGGCAGGCAATGTCGTCCGGCTGATGAGCAAACAAGAACACTCGCTGTAATCCCAGCCTGGTCCAAGCATTCAATCGTTCGCACCAATTTTCAGCGCGTGCAAAGTCACTAGGATGGAGCTCATTTCCGATAAAGCGCAACAGTACGAATGGCGCACTGATAGAAGTGTGAAGCACATCCTGCCGGCCTGCCACTTCAGTGATGACTAAACCGATTCCGCGTTTTTGTAGATAGGCGACCAGCGCGGGAAGAATGGCGCCCTTCTCAAACCACGAAGAATGTCTCAGTTCGAGAGCGAGCGGTAATTCACTTGGCCACTGCTCAAGAAAGCGATGGAGAATCGCTCTCTGCGAATAGTCGAAGTAGGGCGGCAGCTGAATCCAGCTGACTCCGAGATTCTCGCCAAATTGTTCTAACGAATTTTGCCAAGTCTTGATCGTGGTTTTGTCTTGTAGACCGTTGGGTCGATGAGAGATGAGTTGCGGAAATTTAGGACAAAAGAGAAAACCGTTTGGGACTTCCTCGCGCCACGACTTAATGAGCTCTTCATCAGGGATACGATAATGAGTGGTGTTGAGCTCAATCGTGTTAAACGCGCGTGAGTAGTGATGCAGAAATTGCGAAGTGTTGGCCTGGCGAGGATAGATTTTCCCAAGCCAGGTGCGAGATCCCCATGAGGGAGTTCCGAGGTACCACTGCGTCTGCGAGCGAGGAAGGCTTTGGAGATAGCTCACCGTCTGATCGGTGTCTGGTGGAAGGTCCCACCTTATGTGCTCGATCGACTCGAGTTTCCCAAACTCCATCAGTGCGTTTCGAACCACTCCAGAATTTTTTCTGGTGATTCAGGCAGCCAGCCATGACCCACAGTTGGGTTCACGAAAGTTTCCACTTCGATACCATTCTCTTCAAGCTTGCTGTGATACTTGCGTGCCGTAAAGAGCGGCACCGTGAGATCGATGCCACCGTGGAGAAGCAGTGTGGGCGGATGTTCGCTGGGAAGAGAATCGGGAATTCGGCAGAGCGGCCCAAGGCATGTGGCATAAGAAGCCGACTGAATAGCGATCGCCTTGAATGTCTTCGGGAATGTGAGGGCGAGGCGGCTGGTATTGTAGCCACCGCTTGAGATGCCGGTAGCGTAGAGTTGGCGTGAATTCAAAGCACCGAATTCGCCTTTTTGAATTTTCGCGAGAACTTCTTTCAGCACGCGGTAGTCAGAGGTCTTTTTGTAGTCGGGGAGAGGCAAGTTCGTCGTCCAACCGATCTGCAGTGTCGCACGTGGAGCGATGACGGCGTAGCCGTTGTCGAGCAACGTTTGAATCAAACGAACTTCATGGAAGCCTCCGAAAGGGAGATTGCGCGGCCGTGAGAATTCGATAGGAAACCAAGAACCCTGTGACAGCAAGACGACGGGCCAGCCTTTGCGTGGGGCCGTGCCGGCGGGTAACTGCCAAAGTACTTCGCGATCGGTGATGGTTCCCGAAGCCACAGTTGTGAGGTTGCGCGGGCAATGTAGCCAGCTGACTTCACCTTTGTCATCGAGCTGCTCGACACAAATGGAGGCTTGCGCAATGAAAGGGAAGAGGAGGGTCAGAAGAAGTGTTTTCATGAAAAGATCATCCAACGACAGGTGTGATCGTTCAAATAAAAAGGGCCCCATTTGGGGCCCTTTAAATATTAACGCTGTTTCGTCCAGTCTCCGCTTGGGAAAATTAGGCAGTTACCGACGATCGCCACCAGAGCATTTGCTCCGTAAAAAAACGCATTGGCGGGATCACCTGTAAACGTCGCGACAAAACCCAGCAGAGCGATGACCTCGTTCATGGCCAAGCCGATGACCGTGGCCGTGAAGTGCTGCCCGGGCTCAGTGGCCTTGGCGCGCATGGACTTATTCACGAAAAGACTCGCGAACAACATGACTGGTGCAACAAGCGCCAAAAGTTCGAGAGGGTTCTCGAACGACTTAGGTACTTCGAAGAGTGAGGCTTTTCCGATTTGGAAAAGCACAAACCCGTAGATCAGCACTGACATTGTCATCGCCATCCACACAATCTTCGCCGTCGCCTTAGGATCGACTTGCTGCTGTTGATTCATCTTACCAACCTAAGATATGGGCAAACATAAGCGGAGCGACGATCGTGGCATCTGATTCCACGATGTAGCTTGGCGTATTCACTGAGAGCTTGCCCCAAGTGATTTTCTCGTTCGGAACCGCACCTGAGTATGAACCGTAGCTCGTGGTTGAGTCTGAAATCTGGCAGAAGTAGCCCCAAAGGCGGATGTCGGTCTTCTCCAAGTCTTGGCGAATCATCGGAACTACGCAGATAGGGAAGTCACCGGCAATGCCACCACCGATTTGGAAGAAACCAATCGAAGAAGTTTTCGCTGTCTCCATGTACCAGTCAGCGAGGCTCATCATGTACTCGATGCCCGTCTTCACGGTGTGCACGTTCTTGACTTCGCCTTTCATGCAGAATGAGGCGTACATATTACCAAGAGTTGAGTCTTCCCAACCTGGCACAACCATCGGGATGTTCATTTCAGCAGCAGCGAGCATCCAAGAATTTTTTGGATCGATTTGGTAGTGCTCTTTGAATTTGCCTTTCTTCAAAGCGCGAAAGAAGAACTCGTGCGGGAAGCAACGCTCGTTCTTCTTTTCAGCTTCGGCCCACTCGTCGGCCATGATGGACCAGATTTTTCTCATCGCTGCTTCTTCTGGAATGCAGGTGTCTGTCACACGATTCAAATGTTTGTCGTAAAGTTTTTGCTCAGCTTCTTTTGTGAGACCGCGCCAATCTGGAATGCGCTCGTAGTGTTCGTGGGCCACGAGGTTGTAGATATCTTCCTCGAGGTTTGCGCCGGTACAAGAAATGGCGTGAACCTTACCTTGGCGAATCATCTCAGCGAGAGAGAGACCCAACTCGGCTGTGCTCATCGCACCTGCGAGAGTGACCATCATCTTTCCACCAGATGCCATGTGAGCTTCGTAGCCCTTCACTGCATCCATCATGGCCGCCGCATTGAAGTGGCGATAGTGATGATTCATAAATGTTGAAATAGGACCGGTAGACTTCGACGTGCTCATGAAAGACCTCATGGCAAAGCAGCTGGCAGGCCGCGGCTGGTTCCTGGAACGGGTGTTCGCCCTTCACTCCGGGTACGAGGCGAATTTCCCTCGATTGGTGCCGTCTGGTCAAGAGCGCTGATTGATATGTAAGATGAAGAATATGAGTAATCGCGGTCTTTTCCTGTGGGTCGTCTTGGCGACTTTAGTCACCGCAGCACTGTATTTATGGGGTTGGTACGGTGTTTCTGTGGGCGATACCTTCGTTATGCGCAGGGCCCACCTCATTCCCGCTAGCGATACCTGGTCCTATTGGGTCGAGCTCTTTTCCCATCCTCATCACGGCCCACAGTACCGTCCGGTAGGTTTCTTCGTTTATTTTTGGGTCATGGGGAAGCTGTTCGCTTCGTCACACTGGTCCTTGGCGCTAGCGTCTTATGGATTATTTGCCTGGAGCCTCGCAGAGCTGCTGCTGCTTGGCCGCCGCATGAACTGGGGCACGTTATCCCTCATCCTCATGACCTCGGTGATGCTGCTGCATCCGGTGACGGCGAACATCATGGATCAATCCTTCGCCATGAAATACCAATTCACCTTGGCCGTTTTGGTTCATGGCCTACGGATGCTGTTGGAGCCACGGATACCTGCCTATCGGTGGGGGCTGCTTTTTGTGTTGGGCGTTTTGGCGGGTCTTTCACAGGAAGGAACGATTGTTTTCCCATTTATCTGGTTACTCTGGGATATCTGTCTGCATAAGAAATTCCGCTGGCCGCACTTAGCGTATTTGGGTCTCGTTGTTTTATATTTTGTCGCTCGCACATTTTATCTGCCCGCTCGTCCTGCAACAGGATTTATGCAGGTTTCTTGGGCCTATCTCCCTACTGGTCTGAGCTATTATTTGCACATTATTTTTTCTCCACTCATCGGAATGTTCCATTTCTCGCAGCATGAAGTCACACCCTTCAATGCATTGTGGATTATCGCACCTGGTGCTTTTTTAGTTTTTGGAATTCTGGCGCTCATGCGTCGACGTTGGCTGCCGATGTTTTGCGGCATGGCTGCCTTTGCCTTGGTTTTTCCTTATTCGCTCTTAGTGAATCATATGAACTACGATCGAGCGTACTGGGGCTTAGCTCCAGCGGCTTTGCTGTTGGGGTTTATCGCCCAGCACCTCAATGCGGGATGGCGTTATCTGCTTTTGTTTTTTGTTGTGACGTTGGGGGCGAGTCAGTATGTGCACCGACCCACTGTCGTGAGTTACGCCAATAACATGCGTAGCTTGCAAACGAAAACGCGGGAGCTCGCTACAAAGATCAATCCGCGGCCAGGAGAAACGATCGCCATCTATTTTGAATCCCCGATAGCTGTTGATCATTGGTTGAATGAAAACTTGCCGGCAGGAGAGTTGGCCCACCTTGCACAAGGTAGTACAATTTTTTTATTCTCTAACCACGCGAGAAGAAATGGCACACAGGTCATTAAAGATGGCGTGAAGTATTTCATTTTTATGTACGACAAGTCACACCGAATTGCAGGCCAGCACTATGCCACTGCCTATGGAATAGATAAGTTTCAGAACTTGCATTCGTTTTATATGAAAATAGATTGGGATCGTGAGTTTCATGTTCCCGTTTTTTTCCCTCCCGGAGGAGTTCAATGAAGCCACTTGTTTTATGGTTTATTGGTTTGTCCGGGGCCGGCAAAAGCACCTTAGCGCAGGCACTGGCGCAACAATATTCACAAGCAGGTTATAAAGTAGAGCTACTCGATGGAGACGCTGTACGAGCGAAGAATCCGGGACTAGGTTTTGGACGAGAGCAGCGCCTTGCTCACTTGAAAGTTGTCGCCCAACAGGCGGCAGAACTTGAAAGTAAGGGTTCAATTGTAATCGGTGCTTTTATTACTCCTTATGAAAGTGCCCGCAACTATTTGCGAACAACCTGTGCTCGCTATGTTGAGGTGTGGGTGGACACAGAGC
>JBEIPE010000436.1:0-1904 GCA_040377215.1 Halobacteriovoraceae bacterium | reverse complement strand
GATGTCTTGGACCCATGAATCAAGCATTTGGAGATCGAAGTTGTAGTCGGCTCCGAGGTTGAAGGTACTAGAGTAAGAGTTCACGGTGCCACCAGGGCGCTGCGCTTGGTCCGTTCCCGACCCATTAGGGATTTCGACGGTGCCGCCTTTACCACTCGTTCTTTTGATGAAGTTTCCAATCCCAAAGCGAAAGGCGAGATGATCTGAGAGTGAACTGATCCAGATGAAGTCCCAGTTCAGGAAGATAGTATGGACCTTTTGGTCACCGAAGCTGTCGTTGGCCGTTTGTTTTGTATGAATGTAGCCTAGCTGCGGAGAAAAACCGAACCCAGTATTGAAGAGGTTAAAGTTGTAGCCAACGCCGATGGTAGGAGAGAAGGGCTTCTCTTCGACTTTGCCTTTCTGGTTCTGAGTGTCCTTGAGCGCCTTATTGAAGCCTACGAAAGAGTGCAGCTTCGCCTCAGCGGATACTCCATAGAACAAGCAGAAGCTTAAAAGTAAAAGGGACTTAAGCATCATTTAAGAACTCTCTCGTTGGTAGTTAAACTAACGGTAGAGAGTGCTAAAAATGCCGTCTACGCTCTATTGAGCGTGTTTGGCGTGATGCTTCACATGGGCTTCGATAAAGGTCGAAATGAAGTAGTAGCTATGATCGTAACCTTCGCACATCTTCAAAGAGAATTTCTGGTCTGCTTGAGTGGCAGCTTTCTCAAGGTTCGGAGTTTTAAGTTGGTTTTCAAGGAACTCATCCGCCAGTCCTTGGTGAATCAAGATCTCCGTTGGGTGCTTTTTCCCCGCGATCAGTAACTCGCAAGCGTCGTACTGTTTCCAGGTTGCCTTATTGTCACCCAAGTAACCAGTGAGAGCTTTCGTTCCCCAAGGTACGGCCGATGGATTCACGATCGGCGAGAACGCTGAGATCGCCTTGTATTTCTGCGGCTCACGTAAACCGATCACGAGTGCACCATGGCCACCCATCGAGTGACCGCAGATAGAAACATTCTTCACGCCAAAGTGATTGTTGATGATCGAGTAGAGTTCAGAATTTACGTAGGAATACATGCGATAGTTGGTCTTGTAGTCACCTTCTGTCGCATCCACATAAAAACCAGCACCTGAACCGAAGTCATAGCTATCGTGCTCGCCGGGAAGATTAAGTCCGCGCGGAGAAGTGTCAGGGCAGATCACCATCATGTGGTTTTCTGCGAGAAATTTTTGCGCGCCGGCCTTGGTGATGAAGTTCTCGTCGGTACAAGTGAGACCGGAAAGCCAGATCATGCAGCCTTTAACTGCTCCGTGAGGAATGAAAGTTGAAAACTTCATCTCTGTGCCGGTCGTCTCAGAGGAGTGAGACCAGAACTCAGTAGTGCCTTCAAAGGTTTTGTGAGCTTTCAGCTTTTTCATCGGAACTCCTAGAACGTCACAACGCTACGGATACTTTTGCCTTCTTTCATATATTGGAAAGCAGTATTGATTTCTTCAATCGGCATAGTGAAAGTCACCATATCATCGAGATTGATTTCGCCTTTCATATATTTATCCACGTAACCAGGAAGTTCTGTGCGGCCTTTGACTCCGCCGAAAGCTGAGCCTTTCCATACCCGGCCAGTGACGAGCTGGAAGGGACGAGTGGCGATTTCTTCACCCGCTGCGGCCACACCGATGATGATGGATTCGCCCCAGCCTTTATGGCAGCACTCGAGCGCTTGGCGCATGAGTTTGGTGTTACCCACACATTCAAATGAATAGTCCGCTCCGCCATCTGTGAGTTTTACGATTTCTTCAACGACAGTGCCTTTGATTTCATTTGGATTCACGCAATCTGTGGCGCCGAATTTTTTGGCGAGTTCAAATTTTGCATTATTAATATCAATGGCGATGATTTTGTTGGCCCCTGCCATCTT
>JBEIPE010000221.1:0-4951 GCA_040377215.1 Halobacteriovoraceae bacterium | reverse complement strand
GCTGAAATACGGCACATCAGATTGCGCGCGCCAGCTATCCAGCGCGATGTGATCAAAGCGATCCATCAAGGCTTGATTGACGATGGAGCCCCCACCCACGACTTTCGGTCGCAGGAGCGCGATGGTCGCCGAAGTATTGAGCTCAACACCACCGCCCCAGTACAACTGCGCATTGGCATCGATCTCTTTGCGTGGGTACGTATCGCGGGTAAACGAGCGGCCCGCCTCAAGCACGAGCACGCGCACACCTCTGGTCGCCAAATCATGGGCGATGTACGAGCCGGAAACTCCTGCTCCCACTATGATCACGTCATACTGCATAGCCAATATTCTACCCTGGACGAAGCTCAGTTTGAAACGGCACAATGAGAATATGACATTGCCGATCATTGCCGTCGTGTTTTTGCTGTTCATCAGCTTGGCCTACCATTTTTATGGAGGCTGGGTGGCACGTCAGTTTCAACTCGATGACGCACGCATCACTCCCGCCCACACCCACGAAGACGGTGTCGATTACGTTCCTACCCGCCCATTTTACCTTTTCGCTCAGCACTTCTCCGCTATTGCTGCGGCCGGTCCCATCGCTGGGCCGATCGTGGCCTGTCAGCATTTTGGCTGGCTTCCCTGTCTCTTATGGATTTCACTGGGTGTCGTCACCATCGGTGCGGTTCATGATTTTGCTTCACTCACGCTGAGCGTACGCCATGGCGGTCATTCTATTGCGGATGTCACCGGCAGCATTATGGGAAAAACCGCTGGTCGTGCCATGATGACCTTCATCTGGATCGCTCTTCTTTATATTATTGTCGCCTTCACCGACATCACCGCCGGAAGCTTCGTTTCACGACCAGAAGAAATGGCGGGACTCGATCTAAATTTCCATCCGGGTGGCGCCGTGGCGGCCGCCAGCATTGGCTACATGCTCATCTCCGTGGTGCTGGGTCTCGTGGAAAAATTCCTCAAGCCTCCCATGTGGCTCTCGACGATTATCTTTGTGCCGCTGACGTTTGCGACCTGCTGGGCCGGTACCTATTACTCTGAGATTTTTATTTTCAGCGCCACCACCTGGGCGATGATCATTCTCGTCTACTGCGCCATCGCCTCAGTGATTCCCGTCTGGATTTTGTTACAGCCGCGGGGTTACTTGGGCGGCTTCATTCTCTACACAGCGATTGGATTAGGCATTATTGGTGTGTTCTTCGGCGGCTACGAAATTAAGCAACCCGCCTTCACCAGCTTCGATCCCATCGCAGGTGGATCACTGTTCCCGTTCTTGTTTGTGACCATCGCCTGCGGCGCGTGCTCCGGCTTCCATGGTCTGGTGTGTTCGGGCACCACTTCAAAACAGATTGATAAAGAAAAGCACATGCACCACGTGGGCTACGGGGCCATGCTGGCCGAAGGTTTCGTCGCACTCATCGCCCTGGCGATAGTCATGATTATGGCGCCAGAAGATATCAAAGGGCTCAAGCCGGGCACGATCTACGGCCGCGGTTTGGGAGAATTTCTCACCATCATTATCGGCAGAGAACATATGGCCTTTGCGATTACCTTTGGTGCCATGGCCTTCTCGACTTTCGTTTTCGACACTCTGGATGTGTCGACACGCTTAGGTCGATACCTGATTCAAGAACTCACGGGCATGAAAGGCAAAGCAGGTGCTGCTCTAGGAACTGGGCTGACCTTAGCGATCCCAGGCCTGATTCTTTTCACCATGCAAGAAGGGAGCTGGTCTAAATTCTGGACGCTCTTTGGCGCTTCGAACCAATTGCTCGCAGCACTCTCTCTTTTATCCATCACCCTTTGGTTGCATGAACAGCGCAAGCGCATCGCTTTCACGCTGTTGCCCATGTTGTTTGTCTTGGGCATTACCTTTTGGGCGTTGATCAAAATGACCTACTCCAACTGGCAGCTGACTCAAGGAATCGACGTGGCCCTCTTAAACAGTGGCGCGAGTCTCGCCTTACTGCTTCTTGCGGTTTATCTTGTCGTCGTCGCACTGATTAAAGTGCGGCGCTCATGAAAACACTCACAGCGACCGCCGCCAACCTCTACGCACGTTATCAGGTGCTCTTCTCGCTGCTGTCTTTTGTGGCGGGTTTTGCTCTGAGCTTTTGGCAGCAGCGCCCGATTGATACGGACAAAGCTCTCTTCATGCAGGCCCTCACTCTCATCGGCCTGTTTGTTTTACTCTTGGGAGAACTCGCCTGGCGCGGTGGTGCCTGGACGCCCTCTCCCCGCGCGGCCAACTGGTGGCGCTGGCACGAGTTGGTCCAGCACTTCATGCTCGGCGGACTTCTTCGCAGCTACACCGTGTTCTTTATCAAAAGTGGCGGCACCAACGGCTCGATCGCGTTTCTCGTTTTGCTCACACTCATTCTCCTGGCCAATGAATTACCCATGGTGCAAAACCGCGGCACGCTCGTGCGCACGATCTTGTGGGCGCTGGCACTCTCCTGCTTTCTGACTTATCTCATCCCGCGCTTGATGCACAATCTTGGCCCGATGATTTTCACGCTCTCGGTGGGACTGGCCGCTGTGCTGATTCTCGTGGCCTATTTCTTCATGCGCGCCAGAGTGACTCCAGAGATCCGCACAAAACTTTTTCTGTGGCCAGGGCTCGCCACTCTCGCTGGTTATCTCATGCTCTACCACCTGGCCCTCATCCCGCCGGTGCCGTTGATGTTGGCGCGTTTTGATGTGGTTCACATCATGCAAAAAACGGAAAAGAACTGGGTACTCTTCCGCGCGCCTCAAGAAAAAAAATTATGGTCTCGCCAAGTCTTCCCGCTGCGCCCGGGAGATAAGGCCGTGGTGGCCTTCAAGCTCGTCGCTCCTCCTTTGTTCGTGGAAGAGCTGCGCGTGCGCTGGCAGTGGAAAACTCCCCAGGGGTGGCGAGAGACAGATGCGATTGCAGTGAAGATTCAAGGTGGCCGCAAAGACGGCTTTCGCGGCACCACCGAAAAAAGTCATCTGTGGCCGGCCGACTGGCGAGTGCTCTTAGAAACCAAGGCCGGCCGTGAAATAGGTCGACTACGCTTCCATGTTATCGCCCACGAAGGAAGCGCGCCTTTGATGCTCCAGCAGGAAAATTTCTAACGAGTCAGACCGCTGATATCCAGTGTGTTTTTTAACATTGTATCTGCATCAATCCAGAATCTCCCCGAGGTCTCACAGGTCACACCTTTATTGAGTGCATCGGTCACACCACAAGACGACCCCCACGAGTTCTGGATCTGTAAACGCAAACGCCCATTCTCAGTCTTGTAACCCACCACCGCCATGGCATGGTTACCATGCATGACTTTGGTTGGGTCATCAGGACGAACTTTGCAGAACTGGGTATCCATGCGGGCCGCGTAGTCAGGTGCGCTGGTTTCTGTGCGCATGAATTCCGTGCACACGCTAATGGAGAGCGGACGATTGTTACACAATCGCGCGACGATCCAATCTCGCCCCTTCTGGAGCACTTGCTCTTTCGGTTCGCTCAAACCGCTCGGATTGAAACTCTCACAGCTCCACCCTGCCAGTTCTGCGACACGGGCCGGTGCACTCTCAGCGCAACGGGGGGCCAAGACTTGCAAGAGCGTCTGACCACGGCCCGGCAAAGTCGCTATTTGTGACTGGCGCATCCGCTCCACAACACTGGTGGCCTGTTGCAAGAAAGGATTCATTTCGGGAGTCACATCTGTGACATAGGCGGCGCAGGCATTTTGCGCCATCGCTGGATTCACTCGCTTCAACATATCTTGATCAAAACTCGCATTACAGGTCGAGCGGCTACCAAGAAGACGGGCCACAGAAAAAATGTCATCGCTGACGTTCATTACCATTTCGTTAATCGCATCCGTGGGAATCCCAGGACGCCCCAAACGCACGAACTCTTTCGACGCGAGAACCAAGATATCGTTTTGTGGCATCACCTTTGTGTAAGGCAAAGCGGTTGAACTGGCAGGGATGTCGGCGCTCAATCCCGTGACGGCGGTACGCCAGGCCGGTGAACTTGCCACCATTTTATTCAGCAGAAGATCTTTAGGGACCCAGCGAGTTCCATCGGGGGCCACGGCCTGAGCATCAAACAATGTTGAGCGTACATTCTTCCAGGTATCCAAACGGCGTTGGGCCCCTGGAACAATCTTGGTGAGGTATTTTTGGCGAACTTCACCCACGGAATTTTCCATATTCCTCATTTGAGTCGCGAGCAAATCTTCAGAATAGGCAATGCGGTCATTGATGTACTGAGGAAGAAATTCGGCCCACTGCGCGCGCAACCATTGTGGCTCGGGAAGATTGCACACTTCACTCCGTCGCTGAAAGCGCATCGCCAGATTCGTGGTGAAGTTATTCCAATTCTCGTCTGTCCAAGCAGCACTCGCACCGGCCAGCTGGTCAATTGAACGTCCGACTTCATTGATGATCGATTGCTGAACATCGCCTTCATCAGAGCTGCCGTGCACATCCAGGGGAAACTGATCGGCCGAACAGAAGCCATAAGTCTTGGCGGCATCAAAGGTCGGACAGGCCCAGCCTCCTTCACCGACGTAAGGGTAAAGATCTTTGGAGTCTGGATTAATCAAAGGCACATTCGCGTTGGACATCCGCGAAGCGTGGGCGATCGCCAACTGCTGATAGGAAATCGGAGCTGCGAGACCGAGACTTCCTTGCATCACCACACCCATGGCGTTGGCGTAACAAGTGCCTAACCCGTCTTGATCTTGCACTGGAAGATTTGTCATCGAGACTTGCGTGCGTCCATCTCCACACTGTTGCGCGAAGACTGTTCCCGCCCACAAGCTCAGCACCACCAGAAGAAAATATTTCATTGGAGCGCTCCCAATGAAAGCAACGAGCCATCTTCAAACTGACAGAAGGCCTGGGTGGTGTGGCCTCGTGATCCCATGACAATTTTGCCTTTGAGTTGTTCACTGCAAACGGCCGATCCTGGATTGCG
>JBEIPE010000420.1:0-2040 GCA_040377215.1 Halobacteriovoraceae bacterium | reverse complement strand
GCTTTCATACTCTTAAAGAAGAAGTACTCGTTGGCGATGATCTCCATGGTTTTCACAAACATGCTGGCGCCCCAGAGAATGCTCAAGAGTCCGGAGTAGGGAACAATCATTTCGGCCATGGGCATGAAGCTCATGTAGGAACGAAGAATGAGATGAGTACCGTAGATCAGAAAGCCGATGAGGAGCGATGTCCAAAGTTCGCGAAAAAGGCGATTGAAGATCTTGTGACGAACAGGCGAGAGATTTCTCAGGGCCACACGATAGAAGACCCACGAGCTGACCGCTAAGATCACGATGAGTAGGGCATACTGGATACGGGCAGCGTAAATGATTTTTTCGGCGATGATAGGACTCATGACCCTATTTTCAACAAAGAGAAACGAGTCGTCGAGTTAAGGTGTGATCCAAATACACAAATAATCGTGGCATCCACAGGCGATCGCTTCGCCACCTTTGGCCACGCAATCCACGGCGTATTGGTCACCCTCAGTGAATTCCGACGTACAGATATCATCATCAGGGCGCATAGGATGGCAGGCGCGGGGAATGCCCTTGTTATCTAGTCCTGAGACGAGTTTTTCCGCGGCCGAGGCCGTGCTGAGAAGCAGAAATGAACAAAGAATCCAACGCATGATGTTCTTATCGGCTAATGTTGGCCCGACAAAACCGAGTAAATCACTTCTCTTGCTTCCATTCTTGTATGCGGAAAAGGCATAATAACGGTCTATGAGAGACACGATTTTGCTGCACCTAAATGGTCAGCGCCATGAACTTTCGGGGGCGGAAGCCTTCATGACCTTATCCGATTTCCTTCGCTATCAGCGGGGACTGACGGGCACGAAGGTGGTCTGCGCGGAAGGCGACTGCGGGGCTTGCACCGTCTTGGTGTCGCATGGAGATGAGCGCTATCAATCCATCAATTCATGTATCGCTTTTATGTGGCAACTGGATCGCTCGCATGTGATCACGGTGGAAGGCCTGAAAAAAGACGGCGTGGTTCATCCCGTGCAAGAAAGTATGGTCACCACTCACGGAGCGCAGTGTGGTTACTGCACGCCGGGGTTTATTTGTGCCATGGCCGGAATGACGGAAGACGCACGAATTGAAGGTTTCGCTTTGGAAGAAAAGCGCGTGCGCAATTATCTCACGGGGAACTTGTGTCGTTGCACAGGCTACCAAGCGATCATTGAAGCCGGTTGCAAAACTGATATGAAAGCTGTACCGGAACTTAAAAAACTTTATCCGGTAAAAAATGAAAATGTCATGCCAGGTGTTCATCTTAAGCACCAAGGTAGGGAAATCTATTTGCCGGCCAGTGTCCCTGAAGCGGTGAATATCTTTAGTCGTGAAAAGGTCAAGATTGTCTCTGGGGCCACGGACTTGGGTGTTCTCTACAACAAGGGTAAATGGGCGCCTGAGAAGATGATGAGTCTCGCGGCGATTAGTGAACTCAAAAAGATTAGCGACGAGAAAGATACTTTGGTCGTCGGTGCGCGTGCGAGTCTCTCACAGCTTGAAGCGGCCACAGTGAAGCTCTTTCCAGAACTCTCTCGCATGCTTCATCTCTTCGCCTCACCGCAGATTAAAAATACCGGTACGCTTATTGGCAACATGATGAACGCATCGCCGATCGCCGATACCATTCCTTTCTTGAAAGTCGCCGAAGCCGAAGTGGTGCTCATGGGCCCCCAGGGCCAGCGCATCGTGAATGTGAATGAATTCTTCTTGCCTGGGTATAAGAAAATGGATCTGCGCGCGGGCGAGATCGTCACCCATGTTCGTATTCCAAAAACTCAGGATGCCTTCCGACTCTTCAAGGTCTCAAAGCGCAAAGACATGGATATCTCCGCCGTCACGGCCGCCATTCGCTATCGCTTGGACAAAGACGTTTTTGCTGACATCAGCATTGCGTTTGGTGGTGTGGGCGCCAGTGTTTTGCGCTTCCCTGATTTAGAAAAACTTGCTCGCGGCCAAAAAGTGACGCCAGCGCTGATGCGCCAGCTAGGTGTTGAGCTGGATAAACAGATCACACCGGTCAGC
>JBEIPE010000387.1:0-2361 GCA_040377215.1 Halobacteriovoraceae bacterium | reverse complement strand
TACAGAGATCTACATGGCACGCATTGAAGCACCGGTAGGTACAACGCTTGAAACGACTCGCGCCATGGTCGCAGACCTCAGTCGCAAAGTGATCGAAGTGGGCGGCAAGGAGTACGTTCGCGAGGTGGTGGCCCGTGCGGGAACGACAAAAGGTCGACCAGACGATGCAAAAGGTGGAGAAGGGGATAACCAAGGCCTTCTCATGATCTATGCCACTGATCATGCCAAGTACAATGTGCCGTATACAGAATTCCTGAAGCGCTTGCGTGATGGCATCGATACGAAGCAGTACGGTACCGTCGTCTTTGAAGAGATGATTAACGGTCCACCAGTTGGTGCGGCCGTATCGGCTACTTTTAGATCTAACAATGCTGAAAAAAATCAAGAGGTCATTGATGAAGTCATGAAAACCTTGGCGGCGACGCCAGGTATTCTCGATCTTAAAATTGAAGACGTGATTGATTCTGATGAGGTTCTAGTCAACGTAGATTATCCACTCGCGGATCGCCTTGGTGTGAGTGTGGCCGATATTGGAACGACTGTTCGTACCGCGATGGGCGGATTGTTTGTTTCGGATGTCACTTTGAATAACAAAGAAGTGAATTTGAACGTTAAGTTCCAAGACGATAACCGCAAGAACAATCAAGATTTGGCGCAGATTCCTGTGATGGATAAACAAGGGAACCTCGTACCGCTAGGTCGTATTGCAAAGTTTGAAGCGAAACCGGGAACACCGCAGATTAAGCGCTTTGACTACAAGCGTGCGCGCACCATCACGGCCGGTGTTGATGGCATTAAGATGACTTCGCCTGTGGCCAACGGCATTTTGACTAAGAAGTGGGAAGAGTTGCAGCTCAAGTACCCTGAGGTTTCGTTGGTTCAAGGTGGTGAGAACGAAAGCACGGCTGAATCTTTACAGTCTCTTTTTGATGCCATGGTTTTGGCGATGATTGGGATTTTCGCCTTGATGGTGTTCATGTTCCGCTCGTTCTTGATGCCGTTTGTGATTATGCTCACTATTCCGTTGGGCCTGATTGGATTCTTCATTTCGTTCTCGCTTCACCAGCGCCCGGTGAGCTTCATGGCTTTGATCGGGATCATCGGTCTGGCGGGTATCATCGTGAACTCCGGGATCGTATTGATCGAGTTCATTAACGTTCTACGCAAGGAAGGTAAGCTTCCGCTGGAAGAAATACTTGTGCAGGCTTCAGGTCAGCGTTTGCGTGCGGTAATCACAACATCACTCACTACCGTTGCGGGTCTATTTCCGACGGCCTACGGAATCGGTGGCGCTGATGCCATGTTGATTCCCATGACCATGGCGATGGCCTGGGGATTGACCACGGGAACGATCTTCACCCTTGTTTTCATTCCACCAGCAGTGGCGATCATTGAAGATTGGATGAAGCTCTTGATGAAACTTCCGGGTTTGCGAAATTTCTCAAAAGTAAGTGCGGAAGTCGAAGAGTCGACACAAGGGGTGACGACATGACTGAGACGCAGCTACACGAAACCAAAGAAAAGATTCTTCACACTGCACGCGCCCTCTTTGCCAGCAAAGGCTTTGAGGGAGCATCGGTGCGTAATATTGCCGCTGAGGCAGGCGTCAATATCGCAGCTGTGAATTATCATTTCATCAGTAAGGAGAAATTATTTCTTCAAGTGATTGACCTCGTCTTTAGTGAGACGAGCAATCACATCCGTGCTCGTCGAAATGAGCGGCCAGAAGAGAAGGTCGAAGACCTGGCGGTATGGATCTTTGGGTACTTTCTCGAGCGTTCAGATATTCTGCGTTCAGTGTTTCAGATGCTTTTGTCTGAGAAAGGATGGGGGCCTGAAAAAGATTGCGGAGACGATGAGGAAAAGTTCGGTCCTCCGGGCGGCCTGGCCTTGGCGGAAGCCATTGAGCAAGAGCTCAAGTACAAGGTGAGCGAAGCCAACATGTTCTGGGCGGTGAAGATGATTTTTTCGAATGTGGTCCACATGTCGCTGATGTATTCGAACCATTTCTGCCAACTTCCGCCTGAAGACCAGGAGTACCATGACCGTGCCACGCTAGAGGCCGACATCCGACGTTTGGCACGGGTTGTGTTGAAAGATTTGTAGCCCTGTCTAAAGATTTGACAGTATTTCAAGGCGTTGCAAAGTTATTTTGCGACGCAACATCTTAAATCTACTTACATTTTCATTATTCCTGAGCGTTTAGCCCGGTTTTTGCAAGTAAAGGCCTGCAAAGGATTTTTGCGACTTGGCCTAAACGGATTTGGGCGCCATAAGGGGAACCTCATGCGCCTGTTTATTGCTGCTTTTTTGATGATCGTTTCGGTGGGTGTCGCCCACGCGCAATCGACATTGACCCAG
>JBEIPE010000151.1:0-7008 GCA_040377215.1 Halobacteriovoraceae bacterium | reverse complement strand
GCTCGGAACCAGCAGTTTGGTTTTTTCATCCATGTAGATGGCGCGATTGATTTCAATTTGAATATTGTTGGTGCGAAAGCGATTCACAAACGTGGTCACGTAGCCACCGATGTAGGGATCGTTCACTGCTGTCTCATGGCCGATGGCCCGCAGGGCCTTGGCAAAGTGGCCAATGAAGGCGGGCGAGCAGGTTTTACCTTTTTGATCACTCACACAAAAATCTGGGCGATGGGTCGCTTGCTTAGGATTTTGTTTCATGTGATAGGCCGTGGGGGCCGAAGGCATGCTGTGTAAGTCAACCACAGGCACAGCATCAGGCAACTGGCGTTCCAACTCTTTGAGGAGTGCTGTGTACACTTCAAAGAAGGGCTGGTGATAGCGCGCGATAAAACTCTGTGTTTCTTCTGCTGTAGGATTTTTGGCGACGAGAGGAACACCCTTGGTGTTTTCTTTCCAAAACAGCACACAGTTTTCCGCATCACGGTTAAGGTCAACACAAACCCGATGAACGTGGGCCACCAACACACCAATGCCAGCGGCCTGCAATTTGGGAATGTCCACCAGCTCATCCACCTTGAAATCCACGTCTTCACGCATGGTCGCCAGATCGGCCGCCAGGAAGGGAAGAAACTCTGCGGGAACGTCTTCACCTGAGTGGGGAATAGAGACCAGACCCACGGGGCGCTCCGTCAGGGCGGGATGAAAAGTAAATAATGGGCTTTGAGGGGGTCTTTCTGTTTGAAACATACGTAAAAATTACCATGAGAAGCCTTCTTGCGTCCATGGGGCCCTAGTCGCCGGCCTGGCGCCTGGATTACACTCCGGCCTCTATCGGTTTTGAGGGGTCACTATGAAATTTCCTGGGCGTCGGAAAACCAAACACTATTTTCCTGTGACTGAACGTGCGCGTGAGTCTTTCAACGAAGAGCTGGCGCGTCGTGGAAATGTTTATGTGGTGGGGATTGATCAACTGTTGGTGGATATTGAAATTCCAGTGACCGACGAATTCTTGCTGGAGCATAAATTCAGCAAGGGCCAGTCGTTGGTGATTGACGACACCTTGGCGGAAAATATCTACAGCTACTTCAAAGAGCGCGGACAAATTCGCGGTGAGTATCCGGGTGGGGCCGTCGGTAACACCCTCCATAATTTTTCGGTTCTCTCAGAATGCCCTTCGGTTGCACTGGGCGCGATCAACAAAGTCATTCAGGTTGGCGACTACGCTTTCAAATATATTTGTAACACGAGTTCAAAAGTAAACCTGACGTATTTGCAGCCCTCAGACAAACCGATGGGACGTGCCCTCACGTTTGTGACACCTGATGCGGAAAGAACGTTCGCCATCTCGAAAGGCTGCATGAACAGCTTCCGCGATGAAAGTGTCCCGACGGATGTGATTGAGAAGGCTTCGGCATTGTTACTCTCGGCCTATGTGTTCCGTGATCCAAGCGCGCCGATTTATGGGGCCACGCTCCGCGCGGCCGCTATTGCGAAGAATGCAGGAGTCCCTGTGGTGCTTTCTTTGGGGTCATCGGGTCTTGTGACAGATCAGAAAGAACTCTTGCTGCCGTTTATTAAAGAGTACGCCAACGTCTTGGCGATGAATCGCTCGGAGGCCCTGGCCATCAACGGTATCGATGATCCTTTGCTGTCGGCAGAAGCGATGCTGGAGTGGGTAGATATGGTTCTTCTCACGGTCGGCTCTTCGGGACTCTATCTTGCCGGCTGGTGTGATCGCGAAAAGTTACGGCCAACCAAAGACCCGCTCCACTCAAAATCGATTGTTGAATACAATATGTGGGAATACTCACGGGCCATGAAGCACTCGCACTGCAAAGATCCGTTAAAGATCTACACACACATCAATCCGTTCATGGGTGGCCCGCAGGTCATCAAGAATACCAACGGTGCAGGCGATGCGGCCCTTGCTGCTATTCTGCACGATATGTCGGCCAATCTCTATCATCGCCAGATGGTACCGAATTCGCCGAAGCACGATGCGAGTTATTTGACCTACTCATCTCTTGGCCAAATTTCAAAATACGCTAACCGCGTGAGCTTTGAAGTGTTGTCGCAAAACTCTCCGCGTTTGGCGCGTGGCCTTCCTGAGCGTGAAGACAGCTTGGAAGAAGCTTACTGGGCGAAGTGACGTGAGCGATAAGTTTCGTGAGGCGCTGTTTAACGAGATCAAAGGTTCGCTCTTTGAGTACCTCGTCGCCTTAGAGTTCGCACGCAAAGCAGGGCTGGAAGCAAGTTTCCTGCGAGCGATGCCGGTGCACTATCAACGTGTCCTTGAGCAGCAAGACCACATGACCCGTGAGGCCTATCCGGAACTCCTGCCGCACTTGCCTGTATGGGCCAAGCGTGTGGCCGAGGCCTGGCAAGCACGCTTTCCGAATGAGAAAATCAGTGCCCTTCAGCTCACCGGTCAGTTGACTCACACCGAGGCCTCTGAAACTCAAGGAGAGGCGGATTTTACGGTGACCTCAGATCGTGTGCGTGCTGTCAGTCTCAAACTTAATAAACGCCAAGGCGCGGTCAACACCAAGTCTGGTGGGATCAAGAGTTTTTTTACCACTTATTTCCCAGCGCCTGATGTGCAAGGTCTGCAGGATCATTTCAATCAATTAGTAGATGCGGAGTTTTCTGTTATGCGTTTTGAGCTTCATCAAATCGCAGGACTTACTGAAGACGCTGATTGGACAAGCTGGCGTCGTGCGGGGCTCTCGGAATTACCAGGAGAGCTCGCCAGTGATATGCGTGAGCGCTTGCATGCGTTTTATGCCCGCGTCTCCCTGGCGGTAAGAGGGACACTTGATACCATCGAAAAGAATCATCAGGACATCTTCGAAGCGGGGCTTCTGCGTCTATGTGGATTTGGTACGGATGATCTTGTGCAAGTGATCTGCTTCCATGATATCCACGGAAAAAATCCGGCAGAGGTGGATGTGCGCATTCACGATGAACAAGTTGTCCGTGAGCATCTCGCCAAACGGATGTGGCGTACCAGCGGGGCCATCGCGTCTTGTGAGATGAATTTAGCAGATTGGATGTTGCAGATTCGCGTGAAGCCGATGAATAAGTTCACCACTACAGCGATCAAAATGAATTGTAGTGTGCGCTATTAAGCGACGAGTTTGAGTCCGTCAGGTGTCATGATCAATTCTTGATCAAACCCAACTTCCCAAGTGGCCTTGTCCGCTAATCTCACCGTGATATGACGAGTGCTCGATTTATCCTGCACCAGTTTTTGCAAATGAGCGACGCAGAGTGGGTCGAGTTGAACGTTGCCCATGTCGATGAAAGTTTCTTCCGCCGGACGCAAAAGCGCGTAGCAAACCGCCGCCATGAACTTCTCTTGCTGGGAGAGTTCGTCCGTTGTGCGACGAGGATTCTTAAACCAAGACGCCAACACACGCAGGTTTTCGCTTTCTAGACGAGCATTGAGAAAAGCGACTTTCACATCGTAGCTCTCGTCTCCCATGGTTTCTTCGGCCGCCATCAGAAGGTTTTCGACCAACGACATTTCGCGGTGGAGTGTCGTGTGAATATCAGCGTGACTAAAGCGCGCGCGAGGACTCTTGAATTTGAGATGGCCCATGAAATGCTTAAGGGCATTGCCCTGGTTGGCATGGGGGGCGATCCAAAGGCTAATTCCGTGCTTGGGTGAGTGCGTGCTCATGCCTTCTTTTCGGGTCTCAACTTGATGGTCTTGAGCAGAGGGGGCTGGCGGGGAGCAAAGCTTGCCTTTATGATGAAAGGAGATGTCTTTGAAGGCATTTGCGAAGGGGATTAAAATGGTCGGAAAAGAGCGAACTAAACCTGTTCTCGTGGGGCTTTCTGGCGGACTTGATTCTTTAGTGGCCGCTTATTTGTTGCGCATTCAGAAGCGTGAGCTCTACGCCGTCATCATCGCTTCGACTCCCGAGAGCATGCAGGACGAGGGCGATCAAATTTTTGCCTGCCATCAATCCGACACGCGCATCGCAACGGTCAAAAAAATCTGTGAGCATCTGCAAATTCCTCTCACCATTGTTCGCCCCCGTGATGAGTTCACCGTAGATGTCATGAAGCCGTGGATGAGTGCTCGTATCGAAGGAACTCGCCCGCGCAAATGTCATGACTGCCATGCTTTTCGGATGAACATACTGCTCAAAAAGATGAAAGAGCTGGGTTGTGGTTCCATGGCCACTGGCCACTACGCCAAGCTTGTTCATTTAACTCCTGGATCTCCAGCGGCCGTGCACTCATCAAATGATCTAGAAGCTGACCAGGCCGGACTGCTGGCGGGGCTGCCACAAGACGTTCTCTCCAACTTGGAGCTGCCACTTTCAGAGCTGCAGCGAAAAGAAGTCATCAAGATCGCCGAAAATTTTGAGATCCACCCTACGGTTCGCTCCTTAGTTTTTGGGAGCTGCTTACCAAGTTTACCCAAGGTCAATACTTGGGTTGAACAGCGAGTGCCTGAGGCCTTGAAGCGAGAAGGGGATGTGGTGGCGCTTGATTCAGAATCAGTGCTCGGCAAGCACGCCGGCTTTCATACCGTCGAGTACGGTAGTGTGTGGCAGGCGCCAGGGAAAGAAAAGGCCATGGTGGTGGTGGCCAGTGACTGGCGAGATAAAGAATTGAAGGTGGCCCCGGAAGGCTATTTCAAAGACAAGGCCATCTTCCTGCGTTTTTGCGCTTGGGGTGAGGGCACAGATTTTTCCACTCCTATCAAAGGCTACATTCATCACAGCGGCGGCCTATCAGACTGCGAGGTCCTCGTCTCACCTCGCACCCTAGGTGGTGCTTGGGTGCAATTGAGCGAGGGCGAGCATGAGTTTCCGTTGGGAGAGACCCTGACGATTTTTAGACGGCGAGGCAAGAACGCGAAGGTGGTCGTGTCGGGGGTCATGTTCCGTTTGGCGCGCCACTGGCCTGCTAATAAAATCAGCATCGAAGCCAAGGGGCAGGACGGCCGTGAGACGGTGGAACTGGATAAAGATTTCAACTTCTAACCCTGGTTTAAGCTCTTCCCCTTGACCACCCAGACCCACAGCGCGATAGTCGCGCCATGGGTGATTTACCCCTCTTAAAAGATCTAGGTTTTGACGTCTCCGTCGAGGCGATGAACCGTCGCGCCCAGGAAACCGTTGTCGTGGGGATGTCCGGTGGGGTCGACTCATCCGTCACCGCTTTGCTCATCAAGCTGCTCGGCTATCGCACCATCGGTGTGTTCATGAAAAACTGGGAAGAAGCGGAGGGCGGTGCTTGCACCGCTGAGACCGACTGGTTGGACGCTCGTCGTGTGGCCGGTGCTCTCGATATTCCGATCTACAGTGTGAACTTCAGTGCGCAGTATCGCGAACAAGTGTTCGCAACATTCCTCAGTGAGTACCGCGCGGGACATACACCGAACCCCGATATCCTCTGTAACCGCGAAATCAAATTCAAAGTTTTTTCTGACTACGCCAAAATGCTGGGCGCTCAGTATGTGGCCACGGGTCACTACTGCCGCACAGAGAATGGAAAACTCTTGAAGGGTCTTGATGCAGGCAAAGACCAGAGTTACTTCCTCCATGCCGTCGCTGGCGATGTGCTCAAAGATGTGCTGTTCCCCGTAGGTCATTTGCCGAAGAAAACCGTGCGTGAATTGGCCGCTCGTTTTGAGCTCGCCACTTCGGAGAAAAAAGATTCCACCGGCGTGTGCTTCATCGGCGAGCGCGACTTCAAAGAATTCCTCTCTCAGTACATTGAAACGTCGAAGGGAAGTTTCGTGGACTTGAACGGCAAAGTGTTAGGCCCGCATGATGGCGTGTGCTTCTACACTCACGGCCAGCGCAAAGGCCTCGGTGTCGGCGGACCTGGAGAGCCGTGGTTTGTGGCAAAAAAGAATATTGCAAAGAACGAAGTGATCCTGGTTCAGGGTGAGCAGCATCCGGCTTTGTATTGTGATGGCCTCACTGCAGTCGAAGCGACGTGGATTGGTGGAGTCGTGCCATCGTTCCCCCTTCGTTGTAAGGCCAAAGTTCGCTACCGCCAGCAAGACCAAGACTGCGTTGTGACTCGCGAGGGTGACGTGCTCACGGTGATGTTTGATGTTCCTCAACGGGCGGTCACGCCTCGTCAGTCAGTGGTGTTCTATGCGGGCGAGGTTTGCTTAGGGGGCGCTGTGATTCTCGAAGCGAGTCCTAGCTACTTTGATTTGGGATTGGCGTTACCGACGCTGCCATTAGGCTTAGATTCAAACCCCTGACATTCTCCCGCCCCGGCGCTCTCCACGGCCTTAGAAGGGGCATCCTTGCTCTTGATGCCATAACGGCGGCAGCCGTAAGGCAGCTGGGGATCGTAGGTAATGAAGTAATGCCGGCAGTTACGGCACAGGGGCTTTTCCATAATATGATTTTATTGAGAAAGCCTGGGGACGTCTTGAGGGCAAAAACGCCTCTGTTGTTGAGTGTTTGGCCAGTTTGACTGCTTGGTTGTCATATAAAAAGTCCACGGTCACCTTAAGCGCACCCCAACACCCTAAAAATCCATGTTAGCGTTGCCTTCAAGTGGCCAGAAATAAAGTTGGGAAACCAGCTCTCTCTGGCATGGGGGATGCAAAACACATCCCCGTAGGACGCAATGTCCGGGACGGTTGGTCCTGGGCAAAAAAGGTTGAGAGATGTCACGCTTGCAGGAATTTGGAACGATCGAAAAGCTCACGCTGGTGCGACCGATGGTCATGCCGGAAGAGTCGACCGCAGGCGATGATCCCTTGGCCGATCTGCTCAATGAGTTTCAAGAATACGAGCTCCCAGAAACCGATCTCACGGCCCTTATTGTGGCCCCGCCCAAAGTCGCTCTCACCCAGAAAGATGATCAAATGTGGCTCACCCTTGGGGAGCAGCTTGGCTCTCTGCGTGATGGCATCCAGCGCCTGCATTTTTACCTCTCAGACGTGGATGATTCTGTAAGACGTTAGGTATTACTGGCTAGACAACCCCTTTGATTTCCCTTAATTTTGACCTTCACCAAATC
>JBEIPE010000097.1:0-9569 GCA_040377215.1 Halobacteriovoraceae bacterium | reverse complement strand
GTATTCAGAGAAATTCGCACTCGGTTTGATTACGACATGTGGTTCTCTTGGTCTGCTTTTCCCACCGAGTCTTCCCATCATTCTTTATGGCATCATCGCCAAAGTCGATATCGATAAAATTTTTCTGGCGGGTATTTTTCCCGGCATCCTCCTCATTCTGGTTTTAGGAGGATGGTCAGCATTCAAAGGAAATAAGTCGAGTCGTCAGGCCTTTTCTTGGAATGAGTTGAAAAGCGCTTTATGGACTTCACGTTGGGAATTGCCCTTACCGATTTTGGTTTTGGGCGGAATCTACGGCGGCTTTACCACGACAACAGAAGCAGCAACCTTGTCGGCGTTCTATGTTTTGCTGATGGTCTGTGTGCTTTATCGTGACCTGAACTTTTGGAAAGATGTCCCTCGTGTAGGAATCGAGAGCCTGACCTTGGTAGGGGCAATCGTGCTGATTCTTTGTAGCGCTATGGGTTTGACCAGCTTCTTGGTTGATAACGAAGTGCCTATGAAGATCTTGGCCACCATGCGCGAGCTGATCACTGATAAGTGGCTATTCCTGTTGGTTCTTAATATTTTCTTATTAATCGTAGGCTGTTTGATGGATATCTTTAGCGCCATCATTGTGGTGGTGCCGCTGATTCTGCCTATGGCCGCTGAGTTTGGTGTGGATCCTTTCCATCTCGCGATTGTTTTCCTGACTAATTTAGAGATCGGTTACATTACGCCACCAGTAGGGATTAATCTTTTCATTTCCAGTTTTCGATTCCAGCGACCGGTGACCGAGCTCTATTTAGCGAGTTTCCCTTTTCTGCTGCTTTTGCTTGGGGCCCTCCTCGTGATAACGTATGTACCATGGCTCGCATTGTTTTTAGTTTCATCCTGAGTCTTTTGGTCGGCACAGCTGCTGCGACCACTCCACTCGAAAAAAGTTTTACCGAGGGTTACCTCGGTGAAAAAACTCCGTCATCCTACGCCGGCCCATGGCGCCCAGGCTTTCATCACGATGCCTACTTTGGTCGCTACGTTTCCGATGACGAAGAATTCTACGGCGGTTATTTCTTTCCCTATATTTGGTCAGGCGCTTCGGACTGGGGCCGCTTCTTTAGCGAAGAAGTGATGGGCGCATCGACGTGTCCCCATCCGGTCTTATCAAAGTATTTTGATGAGATTCGTTATGCTCACCGTCTTCTGGCCCTAAGTTATTTGTTAGAGGTGATGGATAACTCACGTAACGATATGGACTTGCTCAAGAAGAACAATGTCTGTCGCTTTGATTTACAAGAGATCGTTAAAAGCTGTCGCCCTAAGTCTGACGACATGAAGATCTTTCTACAGAATCTTGCGCAGCAAGAACCATACTCAGCGCCGGTCATCGACAAGACCCACAACTTCATCAAATTCGAAAGAGAGTGGCTCGAAGGTACCAAAAAACTTGATGGGAAAGTTTCTTCAGCGCGGGTGCATTTTCAATGCAAGTCCGAAAAAAAATCTTGCGAGACGAGCACAACAGCAGAGGCTGCCGATGCCATGGCCCGTGCCTGTGCAGAGGACAAGCAGCTCTTCCAGGAAATTTGTTCTGAAGAAGACCAGCTCTACGGAGTTTCGACGGCGCCACTCGCGACCTATTTGCTGGGAACATCAAACTTAGTCACACTGCTTAATGATGAAGGCCATGCACAAGGTTGTTTGCGACGTTTTGGGCAGATGATGTCGGGTAAAGAGCGCGTTCACCCTGGCATGAGTAAAATGCTACCGATCGTGTACGCCAATCTGCGTCTCAAGTATGGTGATCGCTATCCTCACGGTCGCGCTTTCATTTACGGAGCGCTCAAAGAGTTTCAGCGCAAGGGTCTAAAAAATATTTTTGAAGCGAAGGTTGATAAACCAGCCGAGAAACCAGTCGTGGTCGAAAAACCGGCCGAGAAACCAGTGGTGGTCGAAAAACCAGTGGAGAAACCCGTCGAAGTTGTCGTCGTAGAATTACCTAAAGTGATCAAAGCCCCCGAAGTGAAAGTCGAAGTAAAATCGGCCTTCTTGCAAGCAGCTGAGATCTTACATGCTGATAACCTTGATATCGTTGACGTAGATATGCTGAAATTTAGTTACGACTATGTGTTCAGTCGTGAAGAGCTCCAGCTCTTGGAAGGGACTCTTAAAACCTTCACGCAGCGTAAGGCGCTGGAAGAGATGCGCGCCTTTGATAAGTTAGGCAGTAAAGAAGCTGCCGTTCCATTGACCTTCATTAAGTTTTTGATTGATTCACAAAACCACCAGGGTCTTTACAATCTGGTTGGTGTGCTTTCAGAGCGGTTTTGGGTTAAAAACGACATTGATTTGCGTCTCAAGAAAAATGTCGAATTCTGCGAACTGCGCAACGATGCGAGCACAGGCAACACTTGGCAGATCTACGTCCGCCGTGCCGAAGAATAGTTTTCCCACCATTGAGCTTCAATCACCCAGGCGCCCGACTCTTTAGCTGATGCAAGTCCAGGAGCTGAGTCTTCAAAAATCACGGTCTCACGGGGGCCGATGCCAAGTTGCTGCATGGCCTGCAAATAAGGCCAAGGATGGGGTTTGGCAAAACGTACGTCTTGCAAGGTGATGACGAGGTCAAACAGCGAAACAAGGCCTGAGGCCTTAAGAAGCTGATCTGTAATCACCCTCTCACTCGAGGTCACCACGGCGAGTATGAGACCGTCAGCTTTCGCTTCTTTGAGAAATTGAGTCATCGCCGGAGCACACCATTTTTCAAGCGGTGAGTGCGGAATAAGTTCCAGTAATCGGCGGTTCTTCTCATCGATAAAGGTCGCTTCATCCAAGTCAGCAGGGAAGCCCTGCCAGCTGCGCGCCATGGCGAGAACTTGGCGATCGGCCATTCCCTTAAGGCGAGATTCCACTTGGTCAGGAGGAAAGGGTGGGCGGATTTTCCAGTCGACGGCCATCTGGCGCAAAACATCGGCATGAATTTCTTCAGTCTGGAAAAGCGTGCCATCCATGTCAAAAAGCACACCGCGCAAAGCGGAATGACGGCCACGAAGGTCCTGGAGAGTAGGGAAGTTAGAAAAGATGTCCATATCTGGCCATTATGCCCCGTCATCTTGAGCTTCTCAAGTGGATAGGGTAAGTCTTCTGCTATGAAAAAAGACGTTGTTAGCCAGCTTTTAGTTGAGTCTCAGGCCTATCGCAAATTCGAAGATATTGAGAAATTGGTTGAGCATGGGACAGATCTTTCTGCCATCCCCGTGCAGCCGCTTTTTTTGGCCTTGAGGTCAACTTCCAAAGACCATGTTTCTGCCGTTCTCAGCAAACTTTCTCCAGATCAACGCCAGGCCATGCTCGACATCGATCTTTGGCGCCGTGATGAAATTGATCCGGCCGCTGCGAACTGGTGGCTGGAAGTGTACGGGCATTGCCCTGACCAACAAGTGCGTTCGGACTTTGCGCGCTCGGAAGATTTTTTGTTGTCCCTAAAAAATCAATGCACCATCCAAACCTTCGATGCGGAAGAGCCTGAATATCCTGATAACGATAACTATTTCCTCACTGAGGACAATCAACTTCTTATCGAGTACCCAGAGGATTTTGCTTACGTTTCTGAACTCAAGCAGCTGGTGAAAGATATCTACACCGAGCTTGGAGTTGAGAACGGCTACGCCCATTTGTTTAAAATGGTATCTGACTCCTACATGATCCTTGAAGAAGAGACCTACCAGCGTAAAAAAGAACGCCTGCGGGATTTTGGTTTCGTGGATTACTACGAAGCTCTTGAGCTCGATACGTTGCTGCCTTCTCCGGAAGCTGCCAAAACCTGGTTGCGCGAACGTGTTGGCGCTACCGGCGATATTGATGACAGCATGAAAAACCAAGCGCTGCACTCTTCGTCACTCACTCCATATCAGTCAGGCATGAATGATTTGAAAGATGCTCTCGAGGGCATCAGCGATATGCGCCGTCGCGACTATCTGCAATTCAGCTTTGTGCGCTTGGTGAACGCTCGGATTGTGGCCGATGAGGCGCTCAAGGGCGGTACCGTGGCCATGGCACGAGCAGGGGCCAAAGCTCGTCAACGTCTCGAACTCGGATTTAGTTTCGCTAGAGAAGAGCTAGGAAGTGATACACCGGTTTTTGAAAAATTGGATTTCGCTGATCTTTACCGCTTAGGTAACACGCTCCTTGAAACACAAAAGAGAAAACTTAAACGCGCCATTGGTGGCACGGCTTTTGAGAGTGAAGACCAAGAGTATTTCTTGGGCCTGTGGTGGGGAAGTTTCCTCGATCAATCGATGGACGAGCCGGTTAAACTCAAGCTGGATGGGTCAACGCCCGCGCAAGAAATTAACGACATGAATCTTTGGCGTGCCTGGGTATCATCAAGTGATACTTTCATGGCAGCGCTGCCCTTTGTGAAAAAGTTTCACCTCGTACTCACTCGTCTGCAGGCATCTGGTGATCTGCAAGATTCGTTTTATCACAACTACGAGCTCGGTACGGTGGACTTCGAGGCCATCATGCTTTCAAGTCTCGTGAATTTTGCTGGCGGACATTTTGAGCGCGCTGATGGTGCCAAGATGGGTGTGACCCTTGAAGAGTTAAAAGCCTTCTATAAGCGCTTCTTCCAGAAGCACGGCAAAGAATGGCTCTTGAAGGGTGAAGAAGAACCGACCCTCATGCCACTCTTGAATGACTTCGCTGCTAAATTTGGTCTGAGTGTTGTGCCGGGTTTTACGGCCTGGTTGCGCCAAGTGATGGTTGAGCAGATGAACAGCTACGAGATCGACACCATGTCAGATGAAGATTTCCGTCATGTCGGTGGACCACTGATTCTCACCAGAACTAAAAACTAGTTTCTATTTATTATCAAAGAAGAAGCCGTTCCAGAGACCTGATAAGGTTTTTTGGAGCGGCGATGCCTTCTTATCTAGAATCCGAAAAAGATCATTCTTAAGTTGAGCATTGATATGGCGCTGCTGCTCGATAATCTTCGGGCCTTGCTCATGATGACGCGCGACCGGGAGTTTCTGGGCGACGAGGGCCGCGACTTTTTTCAAGCGTGTATTATCGTGATGGAGAAATGTGAGACTCTCGCCACCAATATTCTTATTCACTTTATCAACACTGCTGTCATGATCGACATGATCAAGAAATTCTTCGAATCCCTTGAGATCGTCTGACGAGCTTGAGCGCATAACTTTTTTCTTATCCATTCGCGTCTTCTTTCACTCTGAGTTTTTTCAAGAGGTGCTCGTAGAAGCTAGCTTCTTTGACCAAATACCAAATCTTTTTATGATTGATGCCATAGTCGCGCACGACTTCGGCCATCAGATGACCGTCAGCGTTTTTAATTTCTTGCTGGAGTAAGCGATTGCGCTCGAGAACTTGGGTTTCTTTCAGAGTGACTTTAACGTCTTTCTGATTATAAAAACGCGGAAGGTGCGCCACTTCGGTAAACACCGGCATATGGCCAATGGCATCACTGTAGTCTGAAACAATAAAAACAGGATAAGGGTAGCGCCATGAGGCCTGATGGGTCTCAAACCAGTTTTCGATAACACCGATGACTTCGCGCTGTTCGTCCAAATTAAGAGTCTTCAAAACATAGGCCACTGGCCTGCGCAGATTGAGATCTTCATGCAAGAGCGCAGCGATATCTTCAAGCTGAGCACTCTTCACGTTGATGATTTGGTAGATAGGAAGATTCATGCTTTAATTTAAGCACGTTCTGCCAACTTCTGGGACAGGAGTTTGGAAAGCGGAGTTATTTTGTCGGAAAGAGACCCATGTTGAATTTACCAGCGCTTGTTATGCCTACTGAGTTTGTGGGTCTTCTAAAAAACCCCGTAGCCGCTGGGGGCGTACCACAAATGCTCCGTGGCGCTCCCGGACTCACTATGGTGATGGAGCGGGCCTTCAAGGAATTTGATGAAAATCACATGGGACTTGAGAAAGTTTCCACCGTTTTGGGCTGGGCCCACTTTCGTGACCGCATGGCTTCGGTTTACCTCTTCAAAGCGTTGCATGGAAGCTTCCCTGACAAGACGGACATGGATCTTGTTGAGGACATACGTACTTTTGAAACGCGATTCGCGGATAAGTCATTAGCGGGCAACTCCCGTCTTTTTCTTCTTGGCCTCTACCTGCGCTTTCTGAATACGTACTTGTCCATGAGGGAAGATGGCGGAGAAGAAGTCAAAGTACCCGTGAGCGTGGATCGTGTGATCGCGATTAAACAAGTGCGAACAGAAAAACCGGACTGGTTAGTTCTTCTTATCTGGCACTTGGATTTATTTCTCGGGACCGACGAACTTGTTCGTTTGATTCAGGCCAACACACATTGGGAAAGCCTCTATGAGCGCCTCACTGATGTTCAGCGTTTTACCTTAGTTTCTAATTTGTTGTCTTACGGTGCATCTATTCAGGAAGAAGATCCCTTCCTGTTCGAAAGGATTTGAGATGGAGTCGACTAACAGTGTTTGGAATCTCTTGAATGAGATCAGCAAAAAACAAGGGATCACAGAGGTCATCATCAATAAGTGCGAGCTTATTTTTGTGGAACATCAAGGTGAGCTGGTTAAGCTCAACGCGAAGGTCGATGCGCAGGACCTCGACGCCTTTGTCGCTGACATCGCAGAACTCAATCAAAAGAAGTTCGGGCCGGAGTTTCCGATCCTCGATGGGACTCTTCCTGACGGCAGTCGTATCAACGTCATCGCCAAAGAGTATGCCCAGGGCAGTCCAGCGGTCACCATTCGTAAATATCTCAAAACCATCAAGACCTTTGATGGTGCTCCAGGACTCTTCGGGCTCGATCCAAAATGGGTGAAGCTCATCAAGACACTCGTCGCGGCAAAATGCAACGTGATGGTCTCAGGTGGAACCGGTGTCGGTAAAACCACGTTCTTGAATTTGCTCTTGCAAGAAATCAATCCACTCCAGCGTGTGATCTCGATCGAAGACACGCGCGAACTCAGTTTCACTTTGCCTAACGTTGTTCGTTTGGAAGCACGTACCGGAAGCTTCACCGGTGGCGCGGCCTTGAGTATGCGTGAGTTGGTGAAAAACACTTTGCGCATGCGCCCTGATCGCATCGTCATCGGCGAGGTTCGTGGTGGGGAAGTGTTTGACCTCTTACAGGCCATGAACACGGGCCATGATGGGTCTATGGCGAGTGTGCATTCCAATACACCAGGTGAATGTCTCAATCGCTTAGAAAATCTCTACCTACTTTCCGGCTACGACGTTCCTGTGCGGGCCATTCGTCAGCAGATTGGAACGGCGATTGATTTTGTGATTCAGCTTAAGCGGACTCGTGAAGGAAATCGTGTCGTGGGTCAGATCACGGAACTTGCTGGGTTTGAGGGGGACAAGGTCCTCTTGCAAGACCTGGGCATGTACAAGGATGGCCATCTGCAATTTACCGGAATGGTGCCAAAGCGCATGGCCAAGTTGATGGAAGCGGGTCTGGCGAAAGACTTCTTTATCAACACTTAAGAACAAACCGGCAGCTTCACAGAAATACGGTGAAGCTGCATGTGCTCATCAACTGCGACCATCTCACCGACTTTCATTTTCACCCACACGTTCTGACCTTGCAGTGGCTCGCTTGAAATGATCAGGTGATTCACTTTATCACCGTCGTTAGCAGCTGCTTCACACAGCGGCATCAAACTGGCGCAGGTGGTGCGCTCCGGGCAGCTCTTCTTATGCGTTGACCAGTGAAGAGTGAGTCCACCTTGCATCGCCACCATCATGCGACCATTTGTGAGAACAAACGTCAGATAGTTTTCTGTGGGAGTGCCGACTTCACGATCTGAAAGTGCACCAATCACCTGCACAAGCTCCTGGGAGGCCTCAGCGAGGGTGTCCATTACCACTTGGATGCTTGGCTTAGGATCTTCGAGATCAATCTTGCTCGCAAGGCGTGAGAGCAGGAATTGAAACATCAGCTCTGAATCGGTTTCACCTAAACGCCAACGGCGAAATTTCTCCGGAACCATTTTCTCAAGCACAACTTTGAGCGTATCGAACTCTTTGATGTTGCCGTTATGAGCAAAGGTCCAGCGGCCATGCTGGAAAGGGTGAGTGTTGATGAGAGAGAGACGACCATGAGTCGCCTTACGCACATGCGCGAGAACGGTCTCAGAACTCACAACGCCAGAGACCTGGCGAAAGAGGTCATCGGTTTCAGCGGTATCAGTGGATTTCACCACGTGCGGATGACCGGCGAGGTAGTAGGCGAGTCCCCAGCCATCGGGATGACGGCGGCTTTGGCAGGAGAGCGCGTTTTCAGCGGTCACTAAGCTTGAGTGAACACCCGACTGCAAAACGCTTCTGAAGCCAAAGATACGGCACATGCCAATTCTTATCGTGTTGTCCTATGAAAATCTGAGGCGAAGCACTGAAAATCTCGCTAAGATGAGGGCAACCACTAACCTGGAGAATCGTCGATGTCTGGTCAGCCAAGTCTTAAGTCTGCCATGGAAAAGCTTTCAAAAATTGTCTTCTGGGCGGAGTCCTCCACCACGATCAAACGTATAGATTTTAACCTGGCGCCGGCCTCTGAGCGGGCGAGCTACGAAGAGGCCCTCAAGGTCGTCACCGATGCGATCAAACGGGGCGAGCTTACCCAGGCCGAGTTCCTTCATCGTGTCGGGATCGACTAGACTATGGAGCTCGCTGGCGGCCATGTCCTCATTACCGGTGCGTCCCGGGGAATCGGCCTCGCGATAGCCGAGCGCTGCGCTCAAGAGAAAGCCCATCTCCATCTGGCAGTTAGAAAAATTGACGATGCTACGTTGGAAAACCTCAAGCGGCTTGGTGCACCGACTGTCACGGTTTGGGTCTCAGATCTCTCACATCGTGACGGCGTGGAAGCTCTGGTCAAAGATCTCGCAGACCAGCGGATCGACGTGTTGATTAACAACGCCGGACAACTCACCGGCGGTCTCTTGGAAGAGCAGCCGCTCTCCGAGATCTATTCGATGTTTCAAGTGAATCTCTTGGCGACGGTTCATCTCACACAAGCACTCTTGCCTGGGATGATACGGCGGGGTCATGGAAAGATCGTCAACAACGCGAGCGTCTCGGCGGTGATGCATTTTCCCTGTGCCACGACCTACGCTGCTGCTAAGGCCGGCGTGCTGGCCTTCACGAATTCTCTCCAGCTTGAACTGACGGGAACCGGTGTCACGGCCCTTTGTCTTCTCACGCCGGGAGTGAAGACGCGGATGTACGATGAGATTGATGTGAAGTACGGCAAGAACTTGAATGTCCCAACGGATTCTATCACTCCAGTGGAGTACGCTGCGCAGGTCATTAGTGCCATCAAAGACGACAGAGAAGTACTCGAGCCTTCGGGAAAAACGGGCGTGGGACTTTTTATGGCCCGGCATTTTCCCAAGGTGTTTCGACGGACAGCTCTTGGCTACTTCAAGCGTGATCTACCAGCTAGTAAGTAAACTCCGCATGGACGAGTTCCACGACCTTGCGAACATTTGCTTCGGGAGTCTGGATCGTCACGCCATGGCCTAGACCACAAATCCACTTCGATTGATCGAGGCCGCGCTTCACGAGGTCTT
>JBEIPE010000075.1:0-10699 GCA_040377215.1 Halobacteriovoraceae bacterium | reverse complement strand
GGTGAGCCTGAGTTGCCTGGAATAATCGCGCAATCATTCAAGGCCACGATAGAAGAGAACTGGTCTTCGAAGTGTGGGAGCACCAGAGATCGTTGAATCGCTTCACAATCGCGGCGAACCACGCGACCCATGCCACCGTCGCGTGCATCAATCGACCACACCGAATATGTTTGGTTTTCACTCACGCCACTCTGGGCATCGATCACCAGAGGTTTGACGTCTGAGGGCTCACTCAATTTAATGAAAGCGTAATCGTTGTCGTTGTGAGTTTCTTCTTCTGTAAGTGGATTCACTTGCAGAACTTCGCTGCAACGAACGGCCTTGGCCTTCATGCCTTTTCCGGTACGCACGATGAAGCGAGTCTGTGCGCAGTAATCATCTGACGACATGCCTTCGATGCAATGAGAGTTCGTCATAATGATTTGTGGTGTGATGAGAAAGCCCGTACAGCTCGAGAAGCTCTTGTCGGGGAAGACCGTCAACAAACGACCCACCGCTTGAGGACACTGGCCATCGAGCGAGGTGCACGCGAGTGTTTGCTCACCCACGAAAGGGTCTACGCCATCCTCAAGTTGACCCTTCTGGATCATCTTAGACGTCCCATCACTTTTGTTGCCCTGACCACAGGCCGTGGCAATTAAAAGTGTGCCCAGTAAAAGTGCGCGCATCCACATACTCGTCTCCGTCTAATAAATAGACATGTGTCGCTTCGCTCCAACCTATTCTTGGGGAGTTGGAAGCAATTCATTAAGAGTCAGGACTATGTTTGCAAACCCTGTTCCACTTAATTGTTAATTCTACTTAAACATTTAATTTTACGCGCTTTTCTGCCGTAAACTTATTCCATCCAGGAGATGAGATGCAAGCCACTCGTAAAAGCGTTTTGATGATTGACGACAGTGTCGAGTTACTCGAAGTGGTCCGCACACTCTTTGACGTCAAAGAGTTTCTCTTTGTGAGCGCCAAAGATGGAGCCGAAGGACTGTTCAAGGCCAAGAACCAAAAGTTCGACGTCGTGATCTGTGACATCAAGATGCCTAAGATGGACGGGTCTACCTTCGTGAAGGAATTTCGCCGCTACGTGAAAGGTGATACACCTGTTCTTCTCTACAGTGGTCATCTCGAAGTGTTGCCACCGGAGTTGAAAGACTTCAAAGGCATTTATCGTCTCGCAAAACCATGTCAAAGCTACGAACTCTTGGAGCGCGTGCGCAGTTTGGCCGGAACGGCCGCCGCCACTCATCAACCTAAGTCCAACCAACTACGCTTTGATCCGGGTGCATTTCTTTTCCGTGAAGGTGAGCGTGGCTCGGATTGCTACGTCTTGAATGAAGGGACGATCGAAGTCATCAAAGAATTTTCCGACGGCACTGAGCTTGTCCTAGATACGATTGAGAAGGGTGAGTTTTTGGGAACCTTGGCGCCACCGGATGGGCTTTATCGCTCTTATTCGGCCCGCGCTAAAACCTTAGTCTCGCTCACGCTCGTCACGCAAGAGCAGATCAGCAAAGAAATTGAACAGCGGCCGGCCTGGATGCAGAGTTTAGTGAAGGGGCAGTATCATCGCTTGAATAATGCCTATCAAAATTTACGGAAGTCGCTTAAAGCAAGCTAGGAAGAGCGTCCATTGATGTGCCATTCCAGGACATCAACATGACGGGACGAATCTGATTGGTGAGATCTTCTGTTGAACGCATCCGTACTTTCACAAAGTGAGGCGCGTATCCTTCCCAACATCCATCTTTCTGCGATTCAAACAACACGTTGGTCTGAGTACCAGCGAGCTCGCGAGCAAAAGCATCCAGCTTCGCATCACCCAAACGAATCAAATCCCGCACCCGGCGCTTCTTCTCCGGACCCGCGACTTGCTCAGGCAGCTTTGCCGCTGTCGTATTCTGACGCTTTGAGAACGGGAAAACGTGAAAGTGAGTGATGGGCTGTTCACGCAAGAGATTAAACGTCTCGAGAAACTGAACATCTGACTCACCTGGAAAGCCCGCGATGATATCAGCACCAATAGCCGCTTGCGGAAAATAGCTCTTCACCATCGCCAAAACTTCTTTGTAGCGAGCGACATCGTATTTACGGCGCATGCCCTTGAGCACACTGTCGCTGCCACTTTGTAGTGGGATGTGAAAATGATCTTGGTATTTACCGGATTCCTTCAGCACACGAACAAGTTCTTCAGAGAGTGTGTTCGGTTCAACAGAGCCCAAGCGCAAGCGCTCGAGTCCGGGCAGATCACTTAAGCGCTGGCAGAGGTCTGTGAGCTTCTCGCCTGAGGTTGATTCGTATTCGCCCACGTTCACACCGGTGAGCACGATTTCTTTAAATCCTTGCGACGTCAGTCTCTTCGCTTCAGACAACACATCAGCAATCGCCAAAGTTCGGGAGCGTCCACGAGCGAAAGGAATGATGCAGAAACTGCAAACATAGTTGCAGCCGTCTTGGATCTTTAAGAACGCACGGGTATGCGAATCGGCCAGCGTGGTGGCCGCGCCCCAAAACTCGTTGGATTTATCAATTCGAACGATGACCTCTTCTTCATTTTCACCGGCATCAGCCAAACCATCGAGATGATCGAAGACGCGGTATTTTTCCGAGGTGCCTAAAATAAGGTCGACGCCGTCCATTTTGCTGATTTTATCCGCTTCCATTTGAGCGTAGCAGCCTGCCACCACAATTTTAGCTTCTGGGGCCGAGGTCTGCGCTTTGCGGATGAGATTGCGGCAGGAGCTGTCGGCACCATCGGTGACCGTACAGGTGTTCAGGAACACCAAATCGGCCGGCTGGCCCAATTCTACGATCTCGTAGCCACGGTCCACAAAACCCTGGGCAATTGAGCCCGTCTCTGAAAAATTCAGACGGCAACCCAGTGTATGTAAAGCTACGCGTTTAGCGGGTTTTGAGAGTGTGGTTTCCATCGAAAACGCACTGTAGGTCAGGGGATTTTATTTGTCCAAAGACCCTGCAAATTTACCGCACTAAACAGCTCAAAATGCCCTTGACGAAGACTTGGTGTGCCCATTACTTTAGGGTCTCTGTTTTTTGAATGGTCTCGTAGCTCAGTTGGTTAGAGCATCTCACTTTTAATGAGAGGGTCGGGTGTTCGAGTCACCCCGAGATCACCACTTCAAAAAGCCATGATCGAAATACGGTTATGGTCCCATCGTCTAGCCCGGTCTAGGACATCGCCTTTTCACGGCGGTAACTGGGGTTCGAATCCCCATGGGACTACCAAATATAAAGAAAGCCACCTTCGGGTGGCTTTTTTTATGTTTAAAACTCCAAGATTCAATACTTTACCAAGTCCCCACTCAACACCTACGATTTACCTATGCTGCCTCGTCTCCTCATGCTGACCCTGGTGTCCACCTCAGCTTGGGGCCAACTGCTCGTTCCACTTAACCCCACACCTTCAACGAATCAATCTAACCAGCCGGCCCCTTGGGTTGAAGAATTGAAATTTACGCCGGATATGGCGCCCAAGCCGGTCATGCAGATTGCGCCTCCACATTTAAAAAATGCCAAACCGCCACGGCGCGCAAATAAAACTGTTCGTAAAAAGAAAGTGCCGCCCAAGAAAGACGACACGATTTTTTCAAATGTTCCTATCTTGAAGCATCTTCCGAAGCTCCTCGATGGCACCCAAGAGCAAGTCGCCTCTCGTCTCGTTGGCCTCGCCGATAACGTCGACTCATTCTTTGGTGAAAAACGCGCTGACGATGAATTGAATCGTTCACGTATACGCTTGTCCTACGCCTACACCATCTTTAAAGAAAAAAAGCCCGTGGATGACTACGCTGTCCGAGTGAATATTCGTTTCCCCAAGATGGAACAAAAAGTGAAAGATTTTTTCTTGGGAGAAGAAACGGAGAAAGAAAAGACCAATGCAGAAGCAAGAGCGCTTCGAAAACAGAAAGAAAAAAATCCGTGGATCTTCCGAACTGACGCCGGCATGAACGTGTCATATCCGCCCATCTTCTTCACACGTGCTCGTTTGCGCAAAAACTGGGACCTGCCGATTTTCATCCAACGCTTCACGGAAGAGCTGGCCTGGGTGAGCGACCAGGGCGTGATCCAAACCACCACCCTCTTCCACGACTACGACTTCACCGACGACCTCCTCTTCCGAATTGTGAACGAGCAGGAGTGGTACATCGAACCTAAGGATTTCTCCACCAGCCACGGCCCGAGTTTCATTCATAAGATCACAGACGACGATGGTATCTCCTATGGCATGAGAGTGAGATCGGTCATCGAAGGCCCTTGGTTCGTTAGCGGCTATAGTGTCGGTATTCGCTACCGACGCAATTTGCGCAATCAATGGCTTTACGGAGAAATCGGTCCCAGCTTAGACTTTCCTAAGACCGAAAGCTTCCGGCGCGTGCCGTCGATACAATTTAAGCTAGAATCACTTTTTGGAGAGAGGTAATACGTGGATTGGTTTTCAGCCCCTGTTTTGATTGCACTCACGACTCTAACTTTGATGGAGATCGTGCTCGGCATCGACAACATCATCTTTATCTCTATTCTTGTGGGCCGTTTGCCGGAAGCGGATCGTGCCCGCACACGCAACATCGGCATCGGGCTCGCGCTCCTCATTCGCGTACTTCTGCTTTTCTCCATCAGCTGGATCATGACGTTGCAAGAAGATATCTTCGCGGTCATGGGGCACGGATTCTCCGGCCGAGACCTCATCCTCCTGGGTGGCGGTCTCTTCCTCGTGGCGAAATCCACCATGGAAATCCATCACAAAGTCGAAGGTGATCCTCAGCACGCACTCACAGACGCGAAAGCCGCGGTGAAAGTGAATGCGAAAATGATGCTCTTCCAAATCTTGATCCTCGACATCGTCTTCTCGCTGGACTCTGTGATCACCGCCGTCGGTATGGCCAACCAGGTGCCGGTCATGGTTGTGGCCATGGTGCTCTCGATGATTGTGATGCTGGTTTCTGCCGGTGCCATTAACGGCTTCGTTGAAAAACATCCGACCATCAAGATCCTCGCTCTCTCTTTCCTCTTGTTGATCGGTGTGATGCTCGTGGCCGAAGGCATGGGCGCCCATGTCGGCAAAGGTTATATTTACTTCGCCATGTTCTTCTCCCTCACCGTTGAGCTGTTGAACATGCGTTACCGCAACAAGCAGACGAAATGACTAGTTCAGAGACAGGGTCCTTCGTTCTTGCCCTGTCGCTGATGCTCATTGCTGTTCATGGGCTGGGATTTCTATTCGAGAAATTACGCCAGCCCAAACTCATCGGCGAAATTCTCGCCGGTGTGTTACTCGGGCCTTTTGTTTTAGGCCCCTATCTTCCCGCTCTCGGCAGTTCCTCGCAAACCATTCTCGCCTTCCTCTCGCAAACCGGTCTCATGCTCTTGATGTTTCTCGCCGGAGCGGAAGCGCGCCAATTGAGTTTCCGCCAAAATTCAAAAGTCATGGGATGGCTCTTGATGGTGGGAACGGGCTTTCCTTTCGTGCTGATTCTGCTCGGCGCTGATTGGCTACCGCTTGAAAGCATCATGGGTGCTGCCAACTCGCGAGAAGCTACGCTGTTAGTACTAGCGATTGCTATTAGTGTGACGTCGATTCCTGTGCTCTCGCGTATTTTTCACGATCTTAAAATTCTCCACACACGCTTTGCTGGTCTTGTCCTTGGTACAGCTGTGCTGGAAGACATTCTTCTCTGGGGCATCCTGGCCTTCGCGCAAGTTTTGGCTTCAGGCAAAAACACACTCACTGAAATCATTCTCCACACCGGCATCAACTTAGGTTTCATGGCGCTAGGACTATTGGTGTTCCCACGCTTGCTTGCGCAACTTCCTGCTGCCCGCGTGAATTTTGTCGCGCGCACCTCACCTGCTGCTTGGCCCATGCTCGTTTTGCTTGTCTATGTAAGCCTAGGTCATCTCTTGGGTGTGAATGTGGTGTTTGCCGCTTTCCTCGCTGGCTTTGGCGTCATCGGTGGTGCTCACGCTCCATCGCGTGCCCAACTCGAACCATCCCTTGAGGCGATTGGAACTGTGGCCCGCGCCTTTTTCATTCCGCTGTTTTTCGCCATGGTCGGACACAAACTGATTCTAGGGCGTGGATTTGATTTCACCCAGCTGATGGTGTTCTTAGTGGGCTCAAGTTTAGTGTCGTGTTTTGGAACTGCACTCGCTGCTTGGTGTGCGCGCTTTAAGCCCCTCGACATCGTGAACATCGCGCTCACAAACAACGCACGCGGAGGCCCGGGGATTGTGCTGGCAGGGATCGCTTTTGAATCACAGCTCATCAACTCAACGTTTTACACCACGCTGGTGCTTACCGCGATTCTCACGTCACAGGTGGCAGGCTTGTGGTTGAAGTTTGTGCTGGCGAAGAAGTGGCCGCTGCTGTCGATCTATCCAGAAGACAGAAAACTATAATCTAGTGGTCGACTTCGGCTCCTACCTCTCGTCGACATACCCTACATCCTGTACATAAAAAAAGGCCCGCCAAAGCGAGCCTTTAAAATTCTTTTTTTCGTCTTTGATCTATCTCGTCCCAGCACTCGAAGAACTAGATCCACCTGTTCCACCACCAGAATCATTATCATCTGCCCCACGGTCGGACTGCACGTGGGCCGCTGTCTTAGCTGCTGCATAGATCCCATGAATCTCCGACAGCTGAATGTCAGAAGGGAAATCACATTTATTCGAGAGAAGGTAGCCATCATTACCACCACCGTTCGTGAGACGAACATGCAAATCGTAGGTGAGTTTTCGCTTACCGATTTTCAAGAAACGCGTTCTCTTGTCTTCGTTGGGTTTATCAAAGAAATCATTCATCAGCTGACCAAAGCCGCTAGAAGCTAGCGTTTGATGGTTTGAGCTTGAACCCGAAAGACCGCGGTTACTGCCTTCACCAGCAAAGTTAAGCGAGTTCACGAAGCCGTTCGGACCCCCGGCTCCCGCAGAAACAGCGACGGCACTTCCATTAATGTGAAGTAGGACGGGGCCATTAAAATTCTTTGTGATCGGAGGACCTTTCGGCTCACCGTTTTCAAAGTTTTGTTTCACTTGGACACACTTTGCTGTGCCAAGGTTTACCTCTTGGAAGCTATCAGCAAGCGCATGAGGGAGGATGAGAATTGAAGCCAGTACCAAAAATTTATTTTTCATGATGAGCTGATCGGAGCGACATTAAAATTACTTGAGTTCAAGAGTATGAATTGAGGTAGGTGTATGGATTTCGAAGACTTGAACCGAATTTCTGGCAAAAAAAAGGCCCACCGAAGTGGGCCCTTAGAGTTCTTAGAGAAGCGCGATCAATGGAGCAATCAGCAAGCTCACAACCGACATCACCTTGATCAAGATCGCGATACCTGGACCTGATGTATCTTTGAACGGGTCACCCACCATATCGCCCACAACGGCAGCTTTATGAGTGTCTGAACCTTTCTTCTCGCCCGGCAATTTGCCTTTCTCGATGTACTTCTTAGCGTTGTCCCAAGCACCACCCGCGTTCGCCATGAACAATGACATAGTCGCGCCAACAGCAAGAGAACCAGCCAACAAGCCTGCGAGAGATGCAGGGCCCATCAAGAAGCCAACAAGCACTGGAGCAAGAACTGCGATCATCCCTGGAAGGATCATTTCGCGAAGAGCAGCTTTCGTTGCGATATCTACGATCTTCTTCGGCTCTGGTTCAGCTTTGAGTTCCATCAAACCTGGAATCTCGCGGAACTGACGACCGATTTCTTCAACGATGGCACCTGCTGCGCGACCTACGGCCAACATGGTTGTTGAGCCGACGAGGAACGGAAGGATTGAACCAAGGAGCAAGCCGATCAAGATGCGTGGGTCATTCAAGACGAGTGAACTTTCGCCGAGGTTGTTCAACGCACGAACGTGGTTCACTTCGATGTTAAAGGCAGAGAAGAGTGCAAGCACGGTGAGAATCGCAGAACCGATGGCGAAGCCCTTACCGATAGCAGCTGTGGTGTTACCAACAGAATCGAGTTCGTCGGTGATGTCGCGAACTTCTTTGCCAAGGCCAGACATCTCAGAGATACCGCCGGCGTTGTCAGAGATCGGGCCGTAAGCATCAACTGTCATAACAACCGCTGTACCGCCGAGCATACCAACCGCAGAGAGTGCGATGCCGTAGAGGCCCAAGTATTTGTTAGCGAGGTAAGCCACGATGCACACGATGATGATCGGGAGAGCTGTTGATTCCATACCGACAGCGAGACCGCGGATCAAGTTGGTACCAGCACCGGTCTTCGCTGCTTCAGCAATGCGCATAACGGGAGTTGATGACGTGTAGTAATCGGTGATCAAACCGATCAAAGCGCCGCCGATCGCACCGAACGTCATGATCGCTGTCACTGACTGAGTGATCCCGAGTGAGTTCATGATGATGTAAGAAGCAACCGCGAGCAAGATAGGTGGAACGATCAAAGCACCACGCAACACTGTCGCTGCTGGGAAGTTCTTCATAGCGCGAGCAATGAAGATACAAACGATAGAAACGATGAGGCCCACAGCTGTGAGGATCAAAGGCAAGCCCACCGCTACAGTTTTGTTCATTTGGTAATCAGCAGCTGCCATCAAAGTAGGAAGCTCTGTAGAAGTGATGGCGATCGCCATCGCAGCGACAACGGCCGCAACCATTGATTCGTAGATGTCGGCGCCCATACCGGCCACGTCACCGACGTTATCACCGACGTTATCAGCGATAACACCTGGGTTACGTGGATCGTCTTCAGGAATGTTCTCGATCACTTTACCCGCGATGTCTGAACCTACGTCAGCCGCTTTCGTGTAGATACCGCCACCGATACGCGCGAAAAGTGCGATCGATGAAGCGCCTACTGCGAATGAGTGAAGTACTGTGCTCAAAAGTGGAGAATCAACGTAAAGAAGGTAGATGCCACCCATGCCGATGGTGCCGAGTGCAGCTACTGACAAACCCATAACGGCGCCGCCGTCGAGAGCTGTCAAAAGTGCGTTTGGCTTTGAACCTTCGCGAGCTGCTTGAACTGTTTTCAAGTTGGCCCAAGTAGCTGCACGCATGCCGATGTAGCCTGCGAGAAGAGAGAGGAAAGCGCCGAGGATGAATGAGCCAGCAGCGATACCGCCAAGGGCGTATACGATAACAGCGGCAACCACGATGCAGTAAACCGCGAGCGCTTTGTATTGGCGCCAGAGGAATGCCATGGAACCTTCACGGATGTAGCCCGCGATTCGGTTCATGGTTTCATTGCCGGAAGGCAATCTCATGATCCGCATGTAGAAGAACGCCGCGAGTGCGAGACCGAAAACGCCGAAAAAGATCGGGGTTTTGACCCACATAAACCAAGCATCAGACATTGTGTGCTCCCATAAATCAAAATGGTGTATTGTTGTGCTACGGTTTTACCGAACGGGCCTTTTATCGGCAACGCAAATCATCAATAAAACACTGTTTTGCGCACAGCGCACTTGCCTCTCTTGGCCCGTTGTTCTATTTAGCCTGCATGCAACCTGCTGAGCGCCGCCAACCTTTATTGACTGAGATGCAACGCCTTGCCGATGAAGGCAAGCATTGCGCTGCCTGTCCGGGGCATTGTTGTACGGCCGTGGCGAATTCCATGCAGACCACGCCGCTCGAAACCCAAGATGTTTTGCAGTATCTGCGTGAGTCGGGCCGCTGGACTGAGGAGTTAAAAACTGAGTTGCGTGCGAGTGTGACGAAATTTCGTCTCGATCAAATTCCTGGCAATGGAAAGCGCTCTTATCTTCGTCGCACTTACGACTGTCCATTTTTTGCCGGCAAAAATCACGGCTGCACAATTCCACGTGAAGTGAAACCTTATGGCTGTTTGGGTTTTAATCCGACCGACATCAATGAAAGCGAAGGCAAGAGCTGCGGCTCCGATCAAAATCTCTTGGCGCGCCGTGAAGAAGTCTGGACTGAGGAATTAAGCGAGAACAAACGGCTACGTGAAAAGCATAAGTTATGGTGGGAAAAACTCCCGTTGCCGCTCGCCCTTCTCGAAGCTGAACAAGCGGGTTTCTAAAACCTTGCTTTCAAACGCCAACCGGCGTTATGGTGCCCTCACTTAACGAGGAGACCCCATGAAATTCATCGCTCTCGCCCTTATGTTCTCACTTCCAGCTTTTGCCAAGACGGTTGATGTTGAATGCAAAATCATCTCGGAAGCTTTCCGCAACCAATTCACGATCGAGTTCAGCTTTGATGATGAAGCGACCACTTTTGAAGACAAGGCCTTTGACTTCACCATGCGCCCGAACGGCCGCAATCCAGAAATAACAGAATTAAGTCTTGTTCGTTCAGGCACCATCACGGTGATTCCTGGCGGCGAAATTACTAAGTACCCCTTTATGATTTTGACTTCAGTGGATAAAGAAGAGGAAGTTCAGTACATGAATCTTGTGGTGAATTATCCAGAGAAGCTGACTTCAACCATTCGTTTTAAAAACGGCATGGCCTACAACAGCACGTGCACAACGAAGTAATTCTCAAAGCCTCCTTCGGGAGGCTTTTTTATTTCTGGCGCAGGTCCATCACGCGCTTCATCTTCCCGGTCCGCGGATTCTTCTCTAACTCATTGTGATTAACGATCTCCACCACCGGCAAATGAATATTGCCGCGTTCGGCTTCTTCTTTGAGCATGGGACGAGCTTTAAGAAGTGCGTTCACCATGTTGGCAGATGAAACATCGTGCGC
>JBEIPE010000330.1:0-3059 GCA_040377215.1 Halobacteriovoraceae bacterium | reverse complement strand
CATTTCGCTCAATAGATTCGTGAAATACGCTTTCTCTTCTGAAGTCAGGCCTGAAGCCTGAATTGCTTGCGGAGCGCTCGAACTTTCAGGTGAAAGTCGATAGAGAACGCGTACAAGCTCGGCCACAGCAAAGTTACCTTTAGACAACCTTTGCAGATCAGCATCGAGCGGAGAACGGGCAGACTTTATCGCATCCCAAATGACTTGATGCCGCCAGTAGCCTCCAGCGAGTACGAGGATAATCAACAAACCCCACCACAGACCCATTTGAGACCACCAACGATTCTCAATAATAAATCCAGGAGCAGACGCGGAAGCCTCATCTTTATCAGGAGCGTTTGGCTCATTATTTTTAGGTAGTGCAGGAGCGGCAGAAGCATTGGCGTTACCTGCAACGGTAACAGCAGGAAGCTGCTCTTGAATTTTTTCGTAACGACCACTATCGGGATCAAAATAACTGAGTTCAAGATTCAAAGCTGGAATCTCACCACCCTGTTTACCAAGATAAGTGTAATCAAAAGTTTTAATAGCGCTCTCGGCTCCCACCAAACTTAGATCTGACTTGGCATCGAACTTTTCTAATTGTGGTACCGACCATAAAGCTGGTGCTTCTAAATTTTCTAGATTACCGGGTCCAGTAATTGTAAGTCGGGCCTCAAGAGGCTCATTAACTAAAATCTGACTGCGTCCAGGCTTGAGTTCAAATTTATGCGCACCCACGAGGCCAGTAAATGATGCTGGCCGGTTTGCTTCAGGAAGCGGACGCACATCAATTTCAACAGGCGCACTTGAAAGCGTTTTGGTTTTCATGTCACGCATGCCTAAACCGAAACCAAACCCCATGTTCCCATAAATATCTTGAGCATAGGTTGCACTGACTTCCATCGGGTCAATCACAAGCTTACCGGCTTTCTCAGGATAGAGTCGCACCGAATAAATGAGAGACTTCGCAAAGAGCTCGCCATCAACGGTGACTCGATGGGGATTCTCATTTTCTTGCAAGTAACGTTTCATGAAGCCGTCGAGCTTAGGATATTTTTTTATATCAAAAGACTGCAAAGCCGTTTTCTTAAACACGTGATAACGAACAATGATGCCTTCGCCTACAAAAATTGATTTTTTAGAGACATCAGCAGCAACGAAAACAAGGCGAGGCTCCGGCGGAGCATCTAACACCATAATATCAACCGATGGATCTCTCTCAATGCGGCCATCAATTTTAACGACCAAATTCTTAAGACTGATGACACCTGTCTTGGCGGCGCGTGCATCATAGGAAATTAGTAGCTCGCGAGTCGTGGTGTACTTCCCCTGGCTAAAAACTGTGCGAGTCGACAGGCCTTGCGCTTGCTTGCCAAGTACTTCAAAACCGACCGGATCAAAACTGATTTCCGGCTGAGTATTGCCTTCCGTTTGGCATTTGAACAAAATTTGAAAGACTTCGCCCTTGATCGGGTCCTTAGGATTCGTTTCAATGACCACTGGGCTAGCAGCAAGTACCCAAACAGGGAACAAAACAAAAATAAATAATGAATTCCATATCCAGCGTCTCATTACCAATCCTTCTTTTTCCGCTCAGTTCTTTTTTGCGTAGAAGTATCCAGCAACTTTAACTGCAACTTTCGATCATCCTGCTTCAGTTGCTCCAGCAAAGGAGAAACCTTACCTTTTACCATTTTCTTTTCACCCGTTTGGTCTGAATCTTCTGGGCGAGTTTTGTCAGTATTATCTTTCTTGTCCCCGTCCTCACCGTCTTTGTCTTTGTTCTTGTCCTTATCACCCTTATCGTTTTTCTCTTTCTCGCCTTTGTCCTTATTCTTAGGATCAAAAGGGTTCTTGTCCCCTTCCTTCTGCTCTTTGTCTTGATCGGAGCCCTTCCCCTGTTTTTGATCAGAGGATTTGCCGCCCTTGTCTTCGCCCTCGCCATCACCGCTGGATCCCTGCTGATCCTTCTTCTCTTCCTCGTTTTTTTCTTCGTCTTTCTTATCTTTCTTCTCTTTCTTTGGAGGTGGCACGATGGCGCGCTTTATGTTCTCGCGCATGCGCTTGATCAGATCAGTCTTTGTGTCATTCTTTTTTGCATAACTTTCAAGCTGGTCGTATCGCTGAAAAGCTGAATCTACTTTTCCGGTTTCAAGCTCAGACGTGGCCCAATTGAAATATGATTCTGGACGTTCAGCCATATCCTCTTGGGTTAGGTTCTCTTCGTATAGACCCTGGGCCATATCGTGGAGACGCAACTTAACAAGTTGGTCGGCAAGATTAATACGTTCTTCTCGATCAAGATCGCCAGCTTTCAGCTGCTGAATACGAGCTTGAATCTCTGGCGGAATTTCGGGCGCCTCTTCCTTGTCTTGCGCCCAAGTTGGGAGCATGAAGAGGCACAGAACAACTACAAATGGTTTCATGAATCTTAAGGCGTATCCTACTAGAAGCATGATAAGGGCCGGTATACACCACACCTCAAGGGCGACTGGACGAATGAGATTCTCCCCTTCTTTTTCTTCGCCTTTCTTTTGTGAGAAAAATTCTACGATGCCAGCAGTTGGGAGATCATAGCTTTGTACTGGGAAGAATCGAGCGTTCTTTTGGTCTCGGATGGCATTCAGAAAAAATTCTTCGTTCAGCTTGGAAATAACAGCTTGTCCTTGGCTGCGCTTTTGTCCATAGAACATGCCAAAGCTATCCTTCATGGGAATCGTTCCGCCAGCTTTCGTTCCGACACCGACGAGCGCCAAATTAATCCCTTCAGGAACTTTAAATGCTTCTGTGTCCGCATTGTCTTCTCCGTCAGTGATGACAAGGATATTGCCACTTACGCCGGAGTCTTTGGGATCAAAATACTGAACGGCTTCCTCAATTGCGATTCCGATGGAAGAGCCCGCATTCATATTACGCAGCTCACGAACGCTATCGAGACGAGCATCAAGCAAATCTAAATCCGAAGTAAAGGGAACAAGCTTTTTGGTGATATCAGCAAAAATCATGATGGATACTTCGTGTCCCACGGCCTTGCGAACAAAATGTTTCGCGACAAGAACGGATTTCTCTAATCGATT
>JBEIPE010000238.1:0-4548 GCA_040377215.1 Halobacteriovoraceae bacterium | reverse complement strand
CTCAAAAAAGATTTTCATCGCAGCCATCCTGAACGTGCACGCGTGCTCTTGGTGGAAGCCGGCCCAAAAATCCTCCCCTCTTTTCCAGATGAACTTTCGCAAGAAGCGCAACGCAATCTCGAAGCTCTCGGTGTGCAGGTCTGGACATCCACGCGCGTGACTCAAATTCATGAACGTGGCATCACGCTCGCCAATGAAACCGTGGAAGCCTCGACTGTTATTTGGGCCGCCGGTGTAAAGCCTTCAGCTTTGAATCAACAACTCCCTGGCGAAAAAGATCGCGCCGGTCGCGTGAAGATCAATGACGATCTCACTCTTCCAGGAAACGCCGATGTATTCGTGATCGGCGATCAGTCGGCCTATCAACCTGTTGGGGCCATGAGCGCTTTGCCAGGACTGGCTCCCGTGGCCATGCAACAAGGGCGCTGGGCCGCTGCTAATATTTTGCGAGCGACACGTGGACAAGCCCTTCTTCCTTATGTGTATTTTGATAAAGGTCAGATGGCGACCATTGGACGCTCTAAGGCCGTGGCACAATACAAGGGCCTCACCTTCAAAGGCTTCATCGCCTGGATGATGTGGCTGGTGGTTCACATTTACTATTTGATTGGATTTAAAAATCGAATCTTCGTGCTCTATCAGTGGGCCCGCATGTGGTTCACTTTCACACGCGGCGCCCGTTTGATCGTCGATAAAGAATGGCGCTTGCGCGACTAAGAGCGCGGAGCCTTCAAAATTTTCTCGTGGACTTGTGGCCACGGGCTCTGCAGTGGTGTGGCCCAAATGTCATAAGACTCTTCAGTCCACTGTGCTTGCACTTCTTGCGCCTGCGGGCCGAAGCATTTCGGTTGTGTGTAAGAGCCGCCTACCGTGCATGAATGACTGTAATCATATGAGCTCGATTCTTTACGCACGTACGCTGCCATGGCAGAAAAATTCGGTTGGCCGACAATCGCATCTGAGTCTTTGGTCTCAACACGCCAGCTACCATTAAAGTTAGGGCCTGCTTGATTAATGTTGTAACTTCCAACGTTGGCCTCTTGGTACATCGTGACTTTTCCGCCATTACGAGAATAAATCCCCACACTCAGTGCCGTCAGATTCATCGTATGATTCGGACGACAGCCATCATGCACAACATAGACCTTGCTGTTGCGGTAAATACAACTCAAGTTCCCACCTGGAATCACCTGCCCGTTGGCATCTAGCACAGGATCGATGTAATCACGGCCAACATAGACCAAAGGTTCATTCAAAATATCTTGGAAAGCTTCTGCTGGTGTATAGAGATCGATACTCGGTGGTGGCGCGACAGCTCCGCCATCTGCCTGACAAGTCCAGCAAGGAGCACCAGTCGCCCAACTCGCCTCATGCATTTGTTGTACACCTTGAACGGCGTCCTGTGGCTGCTGGGCCCAAGCACTTGAGATCAACAATAAGGAACACAGGATTATTTTCATTAGATTCCCTCAATAGAAAAACGTTGCTGGCTGCCCGTGGCCGGACAAGCGGAATTTAAAACTGTCACCATCTGGGCATCTGTTTCGGCGAGCAAACGGCCCTCGGCATCCCACAAACGGGCGCGTGGCACTTGGCATACACGATTTCCCTGGCGAACTTCGGCGGTGGCATCACCACCCGGTGCCGTTGGATAGTCATATCGATGATCCACGCGAATACTAATACCGCGACCGGTGTAACTTACATTCGGCGGCGGACGTAAGAAGCGATCCATGATGGTGCTAAAGGGTCCTTCTTGCAGTACACCCCGGATCACTTTTCCTGTCGTCTTATCCATCACCACTTCTTCGCCAGTTGTGAGGGTGATATTCACCTCATTGCCGTTCTCAACGGCCTGAGGCTGTCCATGTCGCGGCAAAAGAAACATCATGGATTTACCATTGTGCGAATCTTGTTCTGAGATCGCATCGTGGAAATAAAGGTGGGTGCCGTCTCGTGCTCCATCCGTTGTTACAATTTGCAAATCACGATATGGGCGATCTCCACTACGGAAATCATAACCTGCCGGAGTCTTCTCTTCATCTCCATCGCAATACGTATAAGAATGAAACCCCTGTGTACCACCAATGCAGGTCACTCCGCGTGAACGCTCACGGATAAACCCTGGCAAAGGGGCTGCATCGATTGTGGTCTGCACTGTTGTTTCATACACCGGCACACGGACGCCCTGACTTGGATCACAATCGATAGGCGCATGACCAGCGCTACGGGCCTCTTCGTTGATCGCCACAAGACTATTGACCACCGCCACTTCCGCGGCCATCTCATTTTCAACAGCGACGACTTCTCCTGCTTTATCTTTTTGTACCGCTTTCAGCGAGCCAGCGACTTGTTCCAATCGACGGCACATGCCCGTGGTTTTCTGTTTACCTTCAGAACAAATGCGATCGACAAAATCGAACAACGCCAGCAATTCCTGCTCGCGATCTTTGCTCTTCACTTCATCCAGCACTTGCTGAAGAGTTTTCTCGCCGGCTTTAAACTGTTTATCACATTGAGAAAAAGCGCTCTGTTTGTCTTCACGAGATGCCGTGGAAGCGCACACACCTTCACCAAAGAGCAAAGGCTGACATTGCATTTCCGAAGAAGAGCAACTGCCTTGAGTGTACTTGCTGGCCTCGACCGCAGAAGGGCTACGGCACGATCCGTTTTCTTCGCGGCTTGGCCAGCCGGCAAAAATACAATCCATCACTTCTTGTGCCCAGGCCTCTGAGAAAAAACTCCACTGCTTCACCACAGTGTCTTTTTTCAAGGCCTCATACTGTCCAATCCAGGCGCGGTACTCCTTCAGCAAGACCAGTTGCCCACGGCGATCTTGCTGTTTCCACGCATCACGACCCCTGCCGGCATAGGCCGAGAAACTGAAGGCCACTAGAATGAAAAGTAGCGAAAGACGCATGGATTCTCCCAGCTAAGCTTATCGGTCAGACAGCCAGCTCCTTGAAAACCCGACGCCCCCACTCTGTAATTAAGATGATGTTAGCTTTTCCGTGTCCTTGAACCTGCAAATTAGAGGCATACTGGGGACTATGAAACTCTGGTTTGCCTTCGTATTCTTCCTTCCGACAGTCGCTATGGCGGCCCCAGAGCTACGTCCCTTCGTTACCGATGGCTGCACACTTTCACCAGACGGAACTCCCCGCAACCGCACCTTGTGGCGCGAGTGCTGCGTGGCCCATGATCTCCGCTTATGGGGTGGTGGAACAAAAGAACAACGAGTCGCGGCCGATGGTGAACTTTTCAGCTGTGTAGAGAAAAAAGCTGGCACCACCATCGCCAAAGTATTTTTGGCCGGCGTGCGCCTTGGAAGCTACTCACCTTATAAAATTCCTGCCAAAGTCTGGGGGAATGCCTGGTACGACCGCTCAGGCTACCGCGAGTTGCCGGACAGCGAACTCCTGCAACTCTTGGACGAGCTCGCTCGTATTGATGTGTCTGAAGATATTCGTGAAGCGTATCGCTTAGAACTTGAGGCCCGTTTTAACTAGCTGATAATCAGTAAATTTTCCCTACACCCTCCCCCCTTCCTAGACAGTCCTTAGCAAGCTCGCTACACCTCTTAAACCTATGGAATTCACCCCTGTTCCGCTGGAGATCCTCCAGCAATACAATGGCCTTAAGTTCAGTGCTGCGGGCCCTGATAGTTTTATTGCCGACTCTTCGCGAGTGGTGTTGAAGCTTTTGGAATCGGGCCTCGAAGTTCATTCCATGCTCGCCACACCTGAGTGGTACGAAGAAAATCGCCATCTCCTCACCAGAGCTCCTGCAGAATGCTACATCGCTTCGCTTGAAACCATGCAATCCGTGGTCGGCTACAATTTGCATCAGGGAGTGATGGCTCGCGCTCGTCGACCGGCAGATGTACCAATCGAAGAGTTGCTGCCAGGGCCAATCTTGGTGATGGATGGCATCGCTAAAACAGAGAACGTCGGCGCTATCATTCGCAACGCAGCTGCTTTTGGCATCACACGTATTTTGGTTGATCATCGCACCTGTCATCCATTCCAACGTCGCGCTGTTCGCACGTCCATGGGCAACGTGTACGGTATGAAAGTTCACCAAACCAGCGATCTCCCAGCGGCTTTACGCACGCTCAAATCTCATGGTGTCCATGTGATCGGTTTTGAGAACCGCCCCCAGGCCATTGATCTGCCTGAATGCACTTTTGCCGCCAGCAGCGCCGTGATTATCGGCAGCGAAGCTGAAGGCATGTCCCAGGACGTTTTAAATGAGGTACAGACCTTGGTGCGCATTCCCATCGACGGTGATGTTTACGCTCTTAACGCCGCCTGCGCTTCCGCAGTCGCACTTTACGCCCTGACAAATCGCATGCAACAGGGCAGGATTTTATCATGAAAACACTTCTTCTCGCTTTGCTCTTCAGTCTTCCCGTTTTTGCCCAAGAGGACATCGCCCGCGAACTCAAGCGCTTTGAAAATGTCCAAGGCACCATCGCTCGCCTGGAGCAGTTTTCAAAAAACTATTTGGGTTTGCCTTACGGCTACAACGGCCCCTTGGGTGAAGGCG